>DATDUS010000021.1:0-3742 GCA_035290285.1 Patescibacteria group bacterium | reverse complement strand
CGTGCCGCATCAATAACCCGAAGTACATCATCCTCAACTACTTCAAACTGTGGATTTGCCACAGCCACAATTCCATGCGAATTTATCGAAGAAATATGCGGCCCGCCTACAGTCACAAATGCTTCTTTGATCTGGTGACCTGCCATACGCTCAGCTTTTTCAATACTTTGCTCGACTGATGCTGTTGCTTGGTCAATATCAACAATCAACCCTTTTTTCACACCACGAGATGGAGCTGCATTAAAGCCTATAATGCGAATCTCACCTGAATCCTCTAAGGAAATACCAACAATCGTTGCAACTTTTGTACTCCCAATATCTATACCGCAGATAAGTGACTCAGCCATGAAGTAATGATATCAAATAATAATGATAATATTTATATAAATCGTTCAAAAAATAACAACTGGTTTGTCAAAACGAAAATCTATACGTTTAAATTTCGATCCTTGTATCTGTAATTGAGTAAGGACTTGTTCAAACTGATAGAGCTGAACCTCACGGTTTTTCTCTGATGAAAAAAAATACTCATGAGTATCTGTATATAATCCTAGCATATGGTAACCTGCAATATCAATACGAACAACCTTTTCTTTTGCACCTTTTATGACTTCAAGAAAATATAAAGCGTCACGGATATCCTTTTTATCAATGTTTGTTCCAGCTTGAAAAGTTGCGTATGGAATGTTTTGGTAATAGTGAATGACTGGAACAGATTCTTGCTCTATTTCACGATGCTTTTGTAAAATTGCACCTTCTTTGCTCAAAAGCAGATATCCATTTCCAACCTCAATATATGCTGATGGATAGCGACGATGTACAATAATAACCAAACTATTCGGGTACTGTTTGCGGACTTCAGCCACCTTGTAGCTGGGATTTATCGTATCCAAAATCTGACTTATGCGCTCTTCTTCAAGAACCCAAATGTATTTATTTTCAAACTGTGAGATACCAATGAATGTTTCAGTTTCTGATACACCAATGACTTCAATTTTCTTTACCTGATAAAGTTTGTCTATATAATGCAGAAGTCCAATCCATACAAAGCATGAGAAAAAAAACAGGAAATAGTACTTTTTACTGCGCAAAAATATGTTCAATGATCTGATCAGCCGCATCGGACTGATACATCTTTGAAATGTTTTGATATGCTGCTTCATATGCATCTTTATTATCTATCATTCTATTGATAAGTTCTAGTAAATCGTCACTGTTGCCTGATTGTTCAAATATCTCAGCAGCGCCTTGCGACGCAAGAAGTTCCGCATGTTTTCTCTGCTCGTTATATGCAGCCCATGGAAGAGGTATAAACAGTGCGGGTTTCTGTAAAAATACTAGTTCAAACCACGTATTTGCTCCTGAACGGCTCACAACAATATCTGCTGCCGAGTAGACATATCCAATATCTATGTCGCTAAAATGGGTTGTAAGAATATAACGACTTCGCAGTTCGTTTGGCAGAGTATCTCTAAGTTTTTGGAATCGATGAAAGTCATCAAATTCTGAAATATTTCCTGTTTGGTGAAAAACCGTGTACTTTTGAACTAATTGGGGAATAATTTTCCCTACTAATGTATTTATCGCGTGTGATCCGAGTGATCCGCCGGTCACATATATACATGGAAGTGATTTGTCAATTATCAACTTTGACGTACGAGTTTCAAATATACTTTTCCGAACCGGGTTTCCAGTCACAACAACTTTATGCGCTGGAAAGAATGTCTGAGATTCAGCAAATGAAACAAATACTTTTTGTGCAATATTTGAAATCAATCTATTTGCTGATCCAGGATGAATTGTTTGCTCGTGTGTATAAATAGGAATACCCAGCATGTACCCGACTACAGCGATAGGAAGTCCAAGATATCCGCCAAATGTCAAAATAATATCAGGTTGCTCATGCAACAAAATTCGTACTGCTTGGAGAAATCCCAATGGAACAAGCAAAATATGTACATATGTACGCAATGATAATAATCGGGTAATTCTTCCGCCTTCAGATTGATAAATGTAATTTTTCGTTTTTGAATTTCTTGATATTCAAAACTTTCTGAGGATTCTTGTCCGTTGTTGAATTTTCTACCGACAAAAACAATAGAGTGTTGCGGATACAGTGCTTCGAGCCTATCAATAACTGCTATTGCAGGAGACGCATGACCCCCTGTAATCATGATTTTCTTTGATTCATTCATACGACATTGTATCATTTACTTGGCCGTTAGTTTCGCTTGTCTCGCAATATTTATCGCAATACCAAGCAACATAAATGAGGTGATCATCGATGATCCTCCATATGATAGAAATGGGAGTGTTACTCCGGTAAGCGGCATAAGATTGACCATGCCACCAAGATTGATCATGACTTGAAGTCCAAAAAAAGTAAATATTCCTCCACACAGGAGTTTTGCAAATGCATCAGATGCTCCCTTGTATATTTCATAAAGCTTAAACAAAAGTACCACATAAAAAAATAAGATTAACAACCCTCCGACAAATCCAAGTTCTTCACCAATAATTGCAAATATCGAGTCAGTATGTGCTTCAGGTAAAAATAGATACTTCTGTCTTGATGCTCCAAATCCGCGTCCAAGCATTCCTCCTTCAGAAAGAGAGATCAAAATCTGGTTTATGTGAAAGCCAACTCCTAGCGGATCTTCAGACGGATTGAGAAACGCAGTAAGCCTTCGCAACCTATAGGGGGCGGCAAAAATGAGTGCGATAAATCCTCCAATGGAAAGTGGTATAAGAGCAAGAAGGTAAGACAACTGCTGTCCTGCTAAAAAATACATAACGATACTGAGTGCAAATATAATGATCGCAGTTCCCATATCAGGCTGCATAAGAATAAGTCCTATTAAAAATCCCGTAAGTATAAGAAAGGGCATAAATCGATTTTTTTCTTTTTTACTAAACCATGAAGCAAGATAAATAATAGAGGCAAATTTTGCAAACTCAGTTGGCTGAATAGTGATAATACCAAGATCAATCCATCTTCGGGCTCCTCCCACTTGTTGGCCTATTGACGGAATCAATACTATTAACAATAGAATAATTACTCCAGCCATTAGCGGAAAAGCGAAGTAATATAACTGTTTGTAGTTATACAGTGAAAAAAATATCATTGCAGCTATTCCTATTCCAATCCATCGAACCTGAAGTTTGAGAAAATGAAAGCTGTCTCCGGTAGCTTGAAGTGCCCGGATTGAAGATGCCTCAAAAACAAATATGAGTCCGATCATTGAAAAAATTACTGCAAGTGAGACAAGAAGTATTGTTGTTGGTAAAGCTTTTTTTTCAGCTTGAAGCTTTCGTATTCTGATTTTTCTTCGCATAATATTTTACCAATGTTTGAAACTGACTGCCTTTTTCTTTGTAATTTTTCCAGATCGAGTAACTTGGTGATGCCGTGGATAAAAGACATACTGCACCCTTTTTTGTATAAGTATATGCAAACTGCACAGCCGCGCTCATATCATTTGTCTTGAGTATGCGCGGAGAATAGTCTTTGATCGTTTTGATTGCTGATGCGATTTCTTTTCCTGAGTCTGGAAACAGGACAATATTTCCAATATGATGCTTTGCTAATTCTTCAGCAAGTTTCAAAAAAGAGAATCCACGATTTTCTCCTCCTAAGAAGATTGCGTCTGTATTTGGAAGCGCACGAATCGCCGCTATTGTTGATTCGGGCGCTGTTGAAATGGCATCGTCATAAAAAATAATCCCATCAAACTCCCCAACA
>DATDUS010000020.1:0-14226 GCA_035290285.1 Patescibacteria group bacterium | reverse complement strand
TATTCGATTCCATCAGAAAGTAAATCCTGTTCATCTCAAAATAATCTGTGTCGTGAATATAAAGGATCTCAAGGAGATGATGTTCAAGTTATTATTTCTGATAATTTTGATGATGGTGTATGGGGTGGCTCTGCTTCACTTGAGGTAGTAACAGCAAACACGGGTCTTTCTATGGCTTTGGGTAATGAAAGTACAGCCACTCAGGCGACAATAGCCGTTGCCAATCTTATTGATGCAGAAGATAGTTATGTTGTTTCATTTTGGGCAAAGAAAAGCAGCACTGATGCGAGCGGCGTAAAATTGTATCCATTTTTTTCTTCTGCAATGAGTGGCAGAACATATTATATGGATGATGCTGGAGTTACATTAACAAATGAATGGCAACAATACATTGTGGGTCCGTTTGTATTTTCAGATGCACTAAACGGTGATGAATTATTTGGATTTCAGTATGTAGGAGCTCAAGCGAATATTGATACGGTTGAATTACGTAAAAATACCAGTTATTATATTGCTCACGGTTCGGCCGATACTTGTACTGGATATGAAGGATGTGAAGAATATACAGATACAACGGATACAACGCATTATATAAAATCTTTTGTCAAATTATGCAATGAAAATGTTGTTGGTTGCCAAGCATTGATGGATACGCGTAATTCCGACCTGCCATTTTATGAAGTGTATAATGATTCGAATGAATTTTCTCAAGATGATATTACTGTAGATACAGACGCTATGGCACCATATGTTGTTACAGAAGCAGCGACTTGTGAAACGGGAGAAGCGGGTTGTTCATTGCTTGGCAAACCGGATTTAGATGAAAATGGGGCGGTGAAATCATATGCTTCAGAATATCTATTAAACGATCCGGATCAATATGGTTCTATTCTTTGTCAAGAACAACAGCGTTCTTGTGAGGCATGGACAAATAGTTCTGGATCTGCAGAATACTTTAAAAATCCAGGAGATAAATATTGTACGTATGATTCTGCAAACGGAGAATGGAAAAAACCAGATGGAACGTTATGCCCATTACAAAATGCGAGCGATCTACCATCACAACCAAAAGGATCGATTTGTAACGGTGGAGAACGAGCGGGTGAATTGTGTCAATCCGACGCTGATTGTCCGAGCACAGATAGCAAGGTCTATCGATGTTCTTCCACAGAAAATAGCGACTCAGGTTGGGTAGGACAGTGTAATACAGAACACGCTGGATGTACGTCGTATGTTGATCCAAATACTACTTCTTTAATGAAAAATGGCAGTTTTGATATCGACGTTGAGGATAATGCAAGCAGTGCGTATGGTGCGCCAGATAATTTGCCTGATGCGTGGAATATTTTTGATAGTAATAAGACTAATTATTTCTATCAGACTCTCAATGTCAATAGTTCAACAACATCGTGTGCAACATTTGGTCTATCAACAGATACTGATACTGCTCCATTAGACGGTATACATGCTGTAAAAATTGCGACAAACGTGACCAACACAACCGAGCATTGTCTGATTCATTCAGAACAAATTGATGTTGATCCAAATACCTATTACACGCTCAGCGGTAGCGCATTTGTGACTGATCCGTCAACGCCTTTTTCTTTCGGTTTATTATTCTATGATGCTAATGGACAAGCATTATCTCAATCTACTGATGCATCATCCATGGATCCAGAAGATTTTGCTATCGCGGCATACGAAGGGAAAGATCGTAGTGATATCGCATTGATTGACAATGTAAATGATCGTTGGATACGATTGAGCGCAATCATCGGTCCAAATCTTGATATTCAGTTTCCAGCAGGTACTGCTTCTGTGAGCGTATTTGTCGAAACCGGAAATTCTTCATCTCCTGTGTTATTTGATAACATTGAATTTTCCAATAATACTCCTTACTTTTATATTAATCATACAGTAGACGGAGCGCCGCAAAGCGGTATCAATAGCTGTTCAGATGGTATTAATATTGCAGAAGGATGTGTAGGATTCCGCGACACTTTTAATGACAATTTGACATACCTGTCTTCTATAGAGCAAGAAAAGCTTGGAAATGGTGTAAACAATCTGCAAACATGTGTATTTGATGCAAAAGAAGCGGTGGATTATTGTGATTCAATACCCAATACTGCTGATACCAATGTCGTGATTAAAGTGAAAAATGATCGTGAATGCGCTAAATGGTTTTCATGCGAAACATCTATGGAAGATACAGGCTCAACCTGCTTGGCAATTCGTGCTTGTTTGAAACGAAATGAATCAACCGGCGAATGTGTAGAATGGGAAAGAAAATTATCATCCAATCAAATGGGATACGATAGTGATACGAGTATTGTTTCACAACCGAATGATCCTTCTGGTGTTCAATCGATTCAGTATGTTTCCGGATTAGCTCAGGTTGGTGCGCAGTGGCAGGCACGCTGTTTAAATAGTATGTGTATTGGAGGTTCGTTGCATAACAGTGCTTCTTGTACGCAGGATAGTGATTGTGCAGCCGCGATAACCTATGGATATTATCCCTACAATTGGATGCCGGAACGTGGCACAGCGGGTGCTCAAATGAGTGGATTAGAAATAGTTCCAAATGGTAATTTTGAAGCTGTGTATTGTGATGGACCGACTGATTATTCAGATGGAGCAGTGATCACCAATACAGTCATTCCGTATTCAGATCCGCGCGGTGATGCTATTGAACGTTCACGTAAAGAATCGATGCAATGTACGTTGGATCGACATTGTCGTACGGCGGAATCAGATACTAAAATGCAAACAGCAGTAGAACAAGCCGATAGTCAAAATACAACACCGATTGAACAGATGACATATGAAGCAGGTTGGTGTGGAAATGTTTCTGCTGATGGTACGTGGAAAGATACATGGTTTGCGATCAACGGTGCTGGTATGACTATTATTGATTATGAAGCTGGAGAATCGTATGTTACAGCTTCTGCAGAAGGTGATGGTGTTCTAACTTCTGCCTTTGGCGCAGAAGGAAAGGATCTGAATAATGTCTTATATGTTCAGCCATCCAATAACAATATAGAAGGTGCGCAGGCATCACTCAGTAAATCTATTGTTCCCGGAGCTGAGTATGTATTGTCGTTTGATGCTCAATTTCTTGCAGCTCCTAGCAACACGAGCCAAATGCAGATTGGCATACAACATGGATCAGATACGCAAAATACCGATTTTTTTGAAGTGGGTTCTGCAAAAGCAGACATTGTCTTTATTGTTGATAAATCTGGCAGTATGGGGTCGTATATTGCCAATATCGCAACAAATACAACGGCATTAGTGGATGAGTTGGCAAAAAATAATATCAGTTTTCGTACGGCGATTATCACTGTTGACGGCAATAAAACACCCCAGGTATTAGATTATTCTGATTATGGTGATAATGATGGTTCTGGTTTTACTAATAATAGCGCCACATTCAGTCAAGCAATGAATGATATCGCCGCTCATCTGGGTTCGGGAAGCGCACACACGTATGAAGCATTAAAAAATGTAGCAGACAATACCTTTAGTGTGGGAGGCGAAGCATACCAATTACAATTTGAACCAGGTGCTCAAAAGTTTGTCATTCTTCTGACAGATACTATTCCAGAACAAGATCCGTATCTTGATGATATAGATAAAGATGAAGATGGATTTAAATGGGATGACGAAGATGAAGAAAGATTTCAAGGAACCTTTACCTCTGTGCCATACACGCTCTATAGTATTGTTGACTATATTGTTGGCGATAGTTCTGATGCTGATAAGGCTGCAGCTGTGCATGCGTATGATGAACTCACTGCTCAATTCGGTGGAAAATCTTATGATATATTAACGACTGATTATAGTGAACTGCTGTCAAATATTACAGGAAATATTACGGAGCAAATTTCTGATTTTACGTTCACGCAAAATTATGAGCATTATGTTTTAGGTCCAATTACGATGCAGTACAAGACCAATTCAGCCGATTCGAGCATGTTATTTTTTAAAGAATCCAATGGGTCAAGTAATGTGCCGTTTGTTATTGATAATGTATCATTAAAACCTGCGGTAGAAGTGAACCAAGAAAATAATCCGCATTCCAGCGCGTCTTCTTGGTTGATGGGTCAGGAGTGTCGCGGTTATCCAGAACAATCATCAGTGTCTTGCGATTATATTGATACAAACGGTACTATCTACACTGGTTGGAAAGGGTACTGTTTAGAGCATGATGAATTAGATCAAGACAGATGTGTTGCGTGGTGGCCTATTGATGTCGTATCCGGTACATTGGATAGCAGTACCAGTAACAGAACTATTATGCGTTATGGAGAAAAAGCTCCAGCGTACCACTGTTTAGTTGCAAAAGGCAATGCAGATTTGGGAGCATGTACCGATACTGGTATCTTATGTTCCAATGATTTTGATTGTGCAAATAATCAATGTTTAGGAAATGGTGCAACAAATTATTATTTGCCAAATAAAAATTCAGCCATGCAAGTATATGTCGATACCGGTGGGTATACAGTTAAGCATACTATTAAATCCCTTGATTTGGATGTGTACTGGGTATCTCATGGTGATCCTACTGATCCAAATGATGATGATTTTAATGAAGCTGCAATTTTTAAGAAAATTGAACCATCATCGGTTGAAAAACTCATTCACATTTCTGAAATTGATCATATGCAGTTTTTTCTCGGCACTCCAATATATGTTGATAATGACCCGGGCACATTCGCCGCAACGGATGATGAAATTGCAGAAGAACGTCAAGCATGGTGGATGGATGGTACTGATGCTGATAATACCGGTCGGTATACGAAAAATGGGTTTGATACGTGGTCATGGGAATTGTCTCCGACTGTGGTTGATGCTACGCCGCGTTTATTTCAAGCTGCGAAAGTCCAAAAAACTGAAACAATTTTTGGTAATGAGTGGCTTGAAGGTCAGGGAAACGTGGATCAACCAGCAGAAGCGGATGATCAATTTGGTTCATATGCTATACAAACAGGCGCATGGTGCGGTCAAAAACCGTGTGGTATTTCTCCGTCGGCAGATGAATTAAACAATATGGATTTTGTTTTTGTGAAGGGTACGACTAGTTATAATAATATTGAAACCGCCCCGCGTATATTAGGTAATCAATCTGTGTACCATGAAGGTACACCCTTTAATCCATTTGAGGAATTTAGTTACTTGCGTTCTAATGGTGCGGCGTGGGGTACAGAGGGCACAAATCATGGTGCGATTACGATTAATAAGTATAATGGTGTGCAATCAGTCAATGGCGTTGTATTTGATAGTAACTATTTTCCCAGTCGTGGAGTCATTGATAAAGATTATTCACAATCTAAGTGTTTTGATACGGAAGTAGATGATGATATTGATTGCGGTGCAAATGTGATGGGAGTAAAATTTGATTTTGAAGGTGGATACCTGAAAAATATCTATTTATTTTATTGGGACGGATTTCATCGGTTTGATGCGCATTATATTGAGGGGATTACATGGACGTATTTCTTGCGCGAGCCTTGTTTATTGCTTGTGGAAGGCGCGGATAGTGATGCAGTTGCTACTCCTTGGGAAAAACGCGTCAAGCAATCTTCAGAATACAGAACTCTCGATACCAATTATGCGTATAATACAGAAGGTTATTCTTTTTACGGTGCTCTTGGCACACAAGGCACAGAAACTCCGGATAAAATTGATGGACTGATTGATCAAAAGGGTGCAGATTTTACTGCGGCAGCGGCACAAAATCTTCCCTTTGTATATTTGGAAAAAGATGCTGGTTCTGTATTACCGTATGCGTGTATTGGTACCTGTGATTCCATTGCGTGTCCGTCAGATCCGGATAAAGAATATGCCCCCGGAGCTGATTGTGAAAATGATAGATGGCAAGGATTTGCCGGGGTGTGCAGCAACACCACCTTGACGGATAAAACAGCATATTTTTGTGATGATGATGATGATTGTAAAGCGTTAAATCTTGGTGTGTGTATGAGTAGCTCTTCTATTTCAAAATCTGGAGTGAGCAAAAATTATACATCTTATCTACAGCAGTTAAATGCTGCGGCAGAAAAAGGTTGGGAACGATACAGATTATTATTTGCTGATTTAGGTGGCATGGCAAAACGTATTTGGTATGCAGATCAAGAACGAGACATGACAACAAAGTTACGATTGCAAAATCGCAATCAAGGTACGTTGACTTCATTTATTGATGGAGTTGAATCAGCGAATGGGAATGGAAAGAGTGACACATTGAGAGATTTTTGTCCGGATAACGATGTGACCTGTAATGCTTTTGCCAATGAACAGCAGGGCGAATTCGATTTTGACTCAATGGAATTGTGTAAAGATAATCAAGAACGGCAATCAACAGATTATTGTGGAATACGTCCAAAAGTAAACAACATACAGGTGAATGGCATTGCTTCAAATAGCTTTAGTCAATTTATTGAAATGCAAAATGGTGATTATGCTACGCTCACATTTGCATCAGAAGCAAACCCAGAACAAGAACCACTGGAAACGATTCGTATTGATTGGGAAGCACCAACTATTGGAGATAGAGAAGCATTTAATGAAGAGGCAGCCACTGTTGTACAATGGGAAGCTGCTTCTACGCCCGATCATACATTTAAGCATACCTATACTTGCAGCAAGGATAGTGCACATTATAAATCTGCTGATAGTAATGGACGAAATGCATGTGAATATTTAGTGAGAATTCAAGTGCAAGATAATTGGGGCTTCTGCAGCGGTAACATTCATGCGAGTTGGAATACCAGTGAAGATCCAGACACTATACGTGCTACTGATGGCGTGTGTACTTCGTATGACGAATATGAAGCAATTATTTATGTGAAACCGTAACAGAAATTATAGTGACGTATTGAAAAAGGTTGAGAATTGTGATAGAATATTTTCATCAATAATTACATGATTCATGAAGAAATATCAGCGTCAATATCAGGCAATTCGTGAAATAGCAGTATGGATAAAATACCGAGTGGTACGCGCCCATGCGTTTATTCGTTTTTTACAAACAGTAATACAATCGTTCCTCAAGAAAACAGTATATTGGACTGCTGTGTTGGTTGTAGGGTTAGGCATTGCTGCCATAACCATGCATATAGGAGGCGTGCCAGTGTTTCACGTAGTACCTTCAACAAGTGTCGTGGCATCCAATTCTATATTTCTTGCTCAAAATGATCCTGGGGCTAAAGCTGAAGTTGAAGAATATAAACAAACTGAAGAATATAAAGAGAGCACCAAAGAGGCTACGAGTGCTCAGTCGAAATCTAGCACAGGTATTGGAACAGGCATTACCATTGTTATTGGATATTTGGTGTATTTTATTTTTGTCATGGTCATTGGAACGATCAATTTTATATTGGCCTATATTTTTCAGATGGTGGTGACATATCCGTATGGAGGGTTTTGGACGCTCACCGGCACTTCCGCAACCGGAGGATTTGTCAATGTCTCGGCAGTAAAAACTGGGTGGGAGCTGGTGCGTGATATATGTAATATTTTCTTTTCGCTCATTCTTGTGATTATTGCGCTTGCTACGGTATTAAAAGTCGAAGCGTATTCATGGAAAAAACTCATCCCAAAATTTGTTGTGGCTGCAATTTTAATTAATTTTTCTAAAACGATTTGTGGTATTTTTACCGATTTTGCAACAGTGGCAATGGCCACCTTTGCCGGTTCATTTGGTGATAAATTCGGTGTTGGAATGATTGGTGCATTTGGATTACCGGGTTTGGGTGATTTAGTGACCGGCAATGTGAGTGAAGAAGCCAATAAAAGCGCAACGAGCAGTTTATTGCTTGCGTATATTGTTGCAGCTGCCATGCAAATTATTACTATGATTGTATTGATTACCTTTATTGTTATTTTAATATTTCGTATTGTTATTTTATGGTTTCTTATTGTCATGTCACCGCTTGCGTACATTACCCGTATTCTACCTTCCACACAAAAATATTCTGGCCAATGGTGGGAAATGTTTGGCCGATATATTGTGGTAGGGCCATTAATGACATTTTTTTTATGGTTAACACTCTCTATGTTATTGGGAACATCAAACACTTCAAAAGGCACACCAATGCAAGCAGGTTTTGATACAATGACTACAGAAAAAGCACAAGCGGAAAATCCAAAATATTCACCGCCAAAATCAGGTGATTTTGCAGCTGCTTCACCGAATGTATTAGCAAATTATTTGATTGCGGCTGTTATGATGATGGCTTCATTAAAATTAGTGACCGGAATGGCAAACGAATTGGGTAGCGTGACAAGTAAAATACAAGGTGTCGCGAGAAAAGCCGCATTTGCGGCATTTGCCGGGGGCGGAGTGCTCATGGCAAAAGGCGGTATGGCATTAGGAAAGTGGGGAGAGAAGAATTTGAATTCTGAATCTGCTGATAAAAAAAGTTGGGCTCCTATCGCACGAGGTCTGGGATCGGCGATGACCGTGTTTGGCAGTACTGCATTTAACCCTATTTCTTCTGCCACAAATGCTGCAAAATTGGTTGCATCTCGGTATGAGAGAGCAAAAAAAATACATAAAGCCGGTGTGTCTGATTACGCAAAAGATTTGATGAATAGAGATGTATTAGGTCAGGATAATAAGTGGAAAGTTGCTGGCGTATTAGGTCGTGCTGCAGGTTTTGCAAATTTAGCCACTGTAGATAATGCTGATGAAATTTATGACCAACTTGGTGGATTTCGTGGCATTGCACAGCATCAATGGAAGAAATACAAAGCATATAAAGAGGGCGGCACTGCTCAACAATTAAAAGATAAAGAAGACGCATTAACGCAAGCCAACAAGGATAGTACAGACGTACATCATCGATTAACAGCTGAAGAAGCTGTAGATGCTGAGCGGCATAATAGTCAAGCAGTTATTGCACATCAAGAAATGCTTGAGAATGCTCAAAAGATTAATCGTGGGGATAATATTGCGCAGATGAGTGTTGATATGCCGCCGGTTCGTATTGTGATGGAAAATTTAAAGGAACAATTGCAAGAAGATCACAAACTTGCATTAAATTCTCATAATGTTACAGAAGCTCAAGATTTAGAAAGACGCATCAATGATTTAAAGCATTTATTACAACCTGGTTCGCATGCAACAATAGACTCAGATGAACTTATTCACGTTCTGGGAGATAAAAGAGGTCAAGAAATTAAAAATAATTTAGAAAAAGGTTTTACAGAAGAAGCAAAGGATATTAAAAAGGGTGGAGAAGATTTACGTAGTAAAATGGTTGCTTCTGGATATCAATTTGATGGTGTGGGCAATATACTTCCTGGTGGTCGCGGTACAAATTTTGTCACCATAAATGACAGCATAAATGAACGTGAAGACGCAGCAAATCTGGTGAAAAAAATAGAAAAAGAAAAAAATATATTACAATCAGAATTAAATGCTTTTGAATATGGGCCAGGTGCTTGGTCTCGCTCTGCGTGGAATGCAGCAGAAGCAGATGCAGGGAAAAAAATCGAAGGTGTGGAAGGATACCAAGAGTTATCAGAATATTTGCAACGTGCGTTATTACGAAAAGATCAAGGCATGGTTGCGCGGGTAGCAAAAAAGCTTGCGCAAGATGGGAATTTGCCTGGTATTTTACAAGATTTTGGGTTTGATAACGGACCAGATGGTATGAAACAATTTCGTAAATATATTCAAGAAAAATCTGGCATGGGCGAACAACGTTCATTAGCATTGTTTACTGATCTTGCTGCCATCAGTGCAAGTAAAGGAAATAAAGGGTTACTTGGTGCATATGTGCATGAAGCAGGTCAATGGAAAGAGCGAGAACCACATCTTGAATTAGAGAATGAGCAGTTGGAAAAATTAAACAGGGGTGTAGCAACCGTTGCAGAATTAACCGCAATGAATGCAAAATGGGGCAGGATGGATGCTACTGGTCAAACGAAACTGTATAATCAAATTATGGCAGATCGTGGCGCAATGCGTGGTTTGCAGAATTTGATTTTAGGCAAAATGTCAATTGGTGAAATGGCGCGCATGGATAAATATGGCTGGGGAAGAGATACTGCAAGCGGTAAATATGAATTAAATGAATCTGCGAAACGACAGTTACAAGCTAGTTCTGCTGAATTTGCAGATGATAGATATTGGAAACAAATTCCTACAGAGGTCAAATTAACATTTTCTAATAATATCGATAAATTGCGCGAAGCAGGTGTTGCGGCAGATTTTCTTTCAAAATTAGAGCAATGGAAATATTCTGTCGGTCAATATCAGGGCGTTGAACCTCCACGGCGCAGAAAAGTAAGTAATCTTGTATAATTTTGAATCATTTTTATTCTTGTTATGCCACAAAAACCACAACCAAAACCACTGCCCACATCCACCCCCCCGTCTTCAAATATTCCCACAAAGGATGATGTAAAAATACCGCTCGATTCAGCAGCAGGGGTGCAAACTGTTCGAGAATCCATTGACGAAGCTATTGCAGATGGAGACAAAAGAGATGTCATACATATTATTCGAAAAATAGAAAAATTAGTGCAATCGAAGCAGCCGGATTTTCAAGAAAAGAAAAAAGATTTATATACACAATTACAACGGCATCTTGCACGCGGTAAATGGTTTGTGCTTGATGCATTAAATAGTACAGATCTTGAGCCATTATTTAGTGAGCAGTTTGATTTTTTCTTTACCTATCATTGGAAAGATATTCTAGAACAAATCAAAACTATACTTTTTGCAAGTGTTCCAATCGATAAGGAGCGTGATCCCATCAAAAAGAAGCTGCGTCTTGCTCTGGCAAGAAGTCAAGCTGTTATTGGAGAGCAAGCAATACGTGTAGTGGAAGAGAGTGTTGCACCAACAGTTGCCAATTGGTTACGAGATTGGCGAGAATTTACATTAGATAAAAAGTTAGATGCACTGCAGATTGTGGAATATTTGAATAAAAGTGAAAATGTGCGCGTGCTGTCAAAAGAAGATAAAGAAAAAGTGGAAGCAGTATTGAAATTTGATTATGCGCTTTCTTTTTCTTCAATGACAGCAGAGGGAACAGAAATATCAGGAGAGATTGGAGACCCCATATCTGGTACATTTAAATATTTTAAAAATGGAGAGGTCGTCAATACAGGTGTGGCAATTCCGCAGGAATCATTAGAATTTATGCGGTATATGTATGGTTTAGATAAAAATGGTAAACCATTAACACCGGCACAAATAGTGCGCTCTTCTGTACGGTATCAAAAACCAGTAGTACTATCTGAAAACACAAAGCAGCCAGCAGCCAAAGAACCGGTTCCAATGCCGGAAGAGCAAAAAAATGCAACAATAAAACAAGACTTGCCCCAGATACCCCCTGCACCAGTTCCAGTATTACCAAAAAAGTCGCAGCAAGTAGTACAGGTACCTCGGCCAATTCTGTCAGTGCCACAACCTCCGAAACCTTCTTCCAAACCAGAATTTGTTGCGCCGCCAAAATCTATTCCAAAAATTGAAACACCCGCACCTAGTGTAAAAAAACCAGTAAGCACAGGCATAGATTATTCTTTGATTGCACGTCAAGTATTAAATGTTCATAAATTGTTATTTCCTACGCTTGATATTGAAAAACGTTTTATGAGTATTGTGAGTTCGTATAGTAAAGGTATTCATACCAGCAAAACAGCACGAGAGTTGCTTACACTCCCTGTAGAAGAGGGCGGTGTGCATCTTCCTGTCGAACAAGTAGATTCATTACTGAAAACAGCGAATGAATTATTGGTTCAAGCAAAAAAACATCCCTCTGCATTTCATCGCATTGCTCAGCAAAAATCAGCATCAAATTCATTTACTCCAACATTGCAATCAATGCAACATCAGATGACATTGAAGAAAAAACAAGAACAGCAAGCATCTGAAGAAACAATTGCAAAAACTGGACCCGCACCGGTAGAAGATATTTTTGC
This sequence comes from Patescibacteria group bacterium, assembly GCA_035290285.1. Taxonomy (GTDB): domain Bacteria; phylum Patescibacteriota; class Patescibacteriia; order UBA9570; family XYC2-FULL-38-9; genus DATDUS01. Next base: position 2,286 of record DATDUS010000020.1, on the reverse strand, counting down.
AAATGAAAATGCTTCTTCTATTGATATCACAGTACCTCGTTTTGCAAAAACGCACACAGCAGAATCAATGCGTCATCAAAAACCACCGTTTATGACAGATATTGTGATGAATAACAAAATAGCGAAACAACAAACACAACCATTGGTTATGGGTCCCATTGATGAATTGCATAATATGAATATACTCGAATTTCGGCGACTTGCTCCTGTTTCTCAAGAAGCAGTAAAAAAAATTGTGCAAAAGATGAATTTATTAGAACAAGAATCAGTAGTAAAAAAAGCGGAAGGTATTGATGCATGGTACAATAGTCCATTAAACCAATTATATCTTCGTATTGGAAATTTGAGCTTAGAAAAAACCATTTCTGTACGAGAAGCGATTGCACACATGCAGCAAAATAATCAAGAAACAATGACAGAAGAAGAATTTCAAGCGATTGCAGATTTAAATAAACAAATACGATATTAATTATGCAATTTGTTGTTCCACAATTTATTGATGTAGAAGCAAAGATTATTGGCCCTATTTCAGCGCGACAATTTATTATTCTATTAATCACTTTTGGTGTATGCTTCCTGTGGTATGAATTATTTTCTATGATAGTATTTGCGCCAGTCTTATTTTTTACAGCAAGCATTGGAGGCGCCTTGGCGTTTGGCAAAGTAAATGGCCAGCTTATGCATTTTTTTCTATTAAACTTGGCACAAACACTGAAGCGCCCTCGTTTAAAAGTATGGAAACGACTGCCCTATGTTGCGCAAAAAACATCTCTGATTCAAACATCTACAGCAGTGGTTCAGCGAAAAGAAACAACGCAATCACGATTAGCGGCAATGTCATTAATGGTTGATACTGGCGGTGCCTATATATCTGAAGAATCAACATCATCAAAATTGCGTGTGCCAGAGCAGAGCGTTTCAGAACAGCCCATGCATTCAATTCAAGATGCGCATAACGTACAGCTAAAAAGATAGCATATGGCAAAACAAGCAACAACACAAACACACAAAGCACCTGGTTCTCAGCGCGTTGTAAAACGTGGGCAAAAAGTTCCATCATCACAGCAATATATTCCATTTGGAGAAATTCGTGATGATTTAATTATTATGAAAGATGGTACGTTGCGTACGGTATTGTTGGTTTCGAGTTTGAATTTTGCTTTAAAATCTGAAGATGAACAAAAAGCTATTGTACAAGGATATGTTTCATTTTTGAATACATTAAATTTTGAGTTACAAATTGTGATTCAGTCACGAAAATTGAATATTGAAAAATATTTGAATAAATTAGATGGGCTGGCACGGCATCAGGATAACGAACTATTGCGGAAACAAACGCTCACCTATCGTTCATTTGTGAAAAAACTGGTAGAAGAAACGGATATTATGGATAAAAAATTCTTTGTCGTTGTTCCATTTTCACCATTTTCTAATAAACGAAAAGGTTTTTGGATTCGATTGCAAGAAGTGCTTTCGCCTGCGTCTCTGATTAAAATTCAGCAATCGAAATTAGAAAAATATATCGTTGAAACGGATCGACGAGTGAATATGGTGGTAAGCGGATTACGATCGATTGGCTTGCAAACACAACGGCTTGATACTCAAGCATTAATTGAGCTATTTTACAATATTTATAATCCTGCCATTAAGCAAAAGCAACGTATTGAAGACATTCAGAAAATGCAAATAGATAGAAGTATGCAAGAATAACCAGTATTATATGTTTAACTTTATTAAAAAAGAAAAAAAGATCAATCCAAAAAAGAATATTTTAAGTTACACAGAAGCAATTCAAAAAAAGATATTAGAAGAGCCCGATGCAAAAAAGAAACCCCTAGTTGATGAAGTATCTGTTCTTGAAGCAGCACAAATGTATCGTAAGGGCGTTACTTCTGTATTGGATCTTATTTCGCCTTCAGCAATGGCTGTAGAATCGCGATATGTTGATTTGGGTGGTAAATTGGTTAGTACCATGTTTGTGGTCACCTATCCTCGATATATCGCTGTTGGTTGGTTTGCGCCTATTATCCTTTCAAATTTTGCATTAGATATTGGCATGTTCTTCTATCCTATTCGTTCAGATATTATTTTAAAGCAACTCAAAAATAAAGTAGGAACATTGGAAGCCCAAATATCAACAGATCGAGAAAAGGGAGCTCCTCGTGATCCTATTCGAGAAACAGCTCTGCGCGACATTGAACAATTACGTGATGATCTGACTCAAGGTGTTGAGAAATTTTTTCAATATGCATTGTATGTTTCTGTATACGCAGATTCTGAAAAAGA
>DATDUS010000019.1:0-5167 GCA_035290285.1 Patescibacteria group bacterium | reverse complement strand
AATTTTGAAAAAAAACTCCATCTGCAATCGCTTTATTAATCAAGGGTAAATTTTGATAAATAATTTTCCCTGAACCTAAATTTAAGTGTCCAACTTCTGAATTTCCTTTTTCTGCCCACGGCAACCCCACAACTTCACCAGAAGCATGCAATGTAACTGCCGGATACTCTTGCATCAGTTTATTTAATACAGGTGTACGAGCAAGAGAAATACCGTTTCCGCGTGAAGGAGCGGCAATACCCCATCCATCTAAAATAAGCAGAACCAATGGCAACATGGGCTGAAACGTGTTTTGCGGTACTGCTTGTTGATGCTCTAAGTCTGTCATAAAAATGAATAAAAAATACATACTCAGTATATCATACTTTACCTGTAGCCTCCACCCTACTCATACAAAATATGTTATGAACGCCATTGACCATCTAGTTTTGCTTTTGTATACTATTTTTGTTATGTACAGACGCCCCCGTCGGGGCGTCTTCTACAAGATATGATATGCCAAAAACAAAACGAATAAAAAATCTAGAACAGCAGCATCCTGCAAAAACATCTCTGCCATTGTTAAAACAGGTAGAGCAGCCTTTGGAAGAACAAAAACAAGAGCATGCTATTTCGCCTTCTCCCCTACCTCAATCAACTCCTCTTGACTTCTCTTCCCATACAAAAAAATCACATCGTCTCAGAGGTTTTCTTTTAGCAATACTAGCGCTCATTGGTTTTGGGCTGATTGGTTTTGGTGCGTATGCATATACACTGACAAAAAATCAAATTACTGATAAACAAGATCAAAAAAATTTTTTTCAACAAGTACGCCGCATTGTAGATGAAGATGTCGAACCATTAAAAGGAGAAAAAGAAGATCAAATTACTGTAGCGCTTTTTGGCATTGGCGGTGAGGATCATCCGGGCGGAACACTGACAGACACCATTATGATCGCTTCCATTAAACCGTCTACAAACCAAGTTGCCCTGATTTCTATTCCGCGCGATTTACAAGTTCCATACTATGCGGAATCAGATACAAAAAAGAAGTACCCTGAGTATTACAAAATTAATGAAGCATATTACTACGGTGGAATCGAACTTGCTATTGAAAAAGCAGAAATAGTAACTGGATTGGATATCCATTATTATGTGTTAGCAGATTTTACCGGTTTTCGAGATTTGATAAATAATGTAGGCGGACTAGATGTATATGTAGACAATGCATTCACGGATCGTAGTTATCCTGATTATAACTATGGGTATCAAGTAGTCTCGTTCCAAGAAGGACAACAACATATGGATGGAGAAAAAGCACTACAATATGCTCGCTCACGAAAAGGAAATAATGGCGAAGGCTCTGATTACCGTCGCGCTGCCAGGCAACAGAAAATTTTAGAAGCATTTAAAGAAAAAGTATTAAGCGGTTCCACATTACTCAATCCAATCAAGATAACAGAAATGCTTCAAACGCTCGGCGATCACATTTCTACCAATGCAGAAATTTGGGAAATGAGCCAATTTGCCACCATTGCGGGAAAGATAGAAAAAAATAAAATGACAAATCAAGTTATTCAAGAAGGTGCTGATGGATTAGTCTATGGTGATCGTGCAAATAATGGTGCATTTGTGATTATTCCAAATGCTGGTTTAGGTGATTTTTCAGAAATTCACGCAATGGTGCAATCAGTATTTACAGATGCTGTATCGCAACAACCAGAAACCACTCCAATAGAATCTCCTGATACTCATTTGGTGCAACAAGAACAAGCACTCGTTGCCATACAAAATGGTTCTAGCATCGAAGGTCTAGCATCCCAAACATCTCAAGAACTGCAAACGCTCGGTGTAGAGGTACAATCTGTAGGAAATGCACCCTCGCGTACTGAAGATACAATTATTTATGATTTAAGTAATGGAACAAAATCAGCAACACTCGCTGCTATACAACATACCATCGGTGGAAATATTGCTCGAGCAACATGGCCAAGCGAAAATTCTGCTGTACGTTTAAGCTCTGATCTTGATTCACATCTCGTTAACCTATCCACTCTTTCAAAAGAAGTACAATTTATTGTTGTTCTTGGGAAAGATGCAGGAGCAACTCAATAATATATGCAAAAAAAATATTCTCTTCCTATTGTCACGTTAATCGGTAGAATGAATGTTGGAAAATCAACACTATTTAATCGTTTAACAGAAACAAAATACGCTATTACTTCTTCCCTTCCGGGCACAACACGAGATGTAAAAAATGGTGCAGTTGTCTGGCGCGGCATGCAATTCTCTCTGCAAGATTCCGGCGGATTAGATGTAAAAGAAGATGAACAGTTAGAAAAACGAGTCATTGCTGCTGCTCAACGTGCTGCTTCTGCATCTGCTGTGATACTCTTTATTGTTGATGGAAAAACAGGAGTATTACAACAAGATACACAACTCTTTCGTGAATTACAACAAACTAAAAAACCAATTATTGTTGTGGTAAATAAAATAGATGATGATAAACAAGCACAAGAAGCAATGAACTCTATTCATCAACTTGGCAACGTTTCTCTTATGATGATTTCTGCACGTAATGGTCGCGGAACCGGTGATTTGTTAGATGCTATATATCATATTATTGGTGCCAAAATGCAAGCAGCAGATAGAGAGGATCGAACAACAAAAGTAGCGATAGTTGGAAGACCAAATGTAGGAAAGTCGTCTTTATTGAATGCTATTTTAGGTGAAGAACGCGTTATGGTGGCAGATAAAGCGCACACTACACGCGATACAAATGATATTCCGTATGAATATAAAGGAAAACCGTTTGTGCTCATTGATACTGCAGGCATACGCAAGCGAGCACGTGTCGGAAGTGGTTGGAAAGATAAACGAGTAGCACAAATTGAAAAAGAAAGTGTGCGCGGATCAATGTCGGCAATAGAACGAGCTGATGTGGTGTTGTTAGTATTGGAAGCACATCATCGTATTTCGGATCAAGATAAAAAAATTGCACAACTAACAAATGAATTAGGAAAAGGATTTATTGTGGTATTAAATAAATGGGATCTTGTTGAAGAAAAAGAAACAAATACTATTAATGATTTTGTAAACTATTTTGATGCAGCGCTCCCTTTTTTGCGTTGGGTACCGATGATTTTTATTTCAGCAAAAGATAGCGTTCGTGTACGTGACGTATTAGACATGGTGGTGAAAGTCACAGATAATTATTCACGCATGTTAACAACAGAACAACTACACCCAGTATTAGATAAAGTAAAAGCACAATATCATCCACGAGTTGGCAATATGCGTAAATACAAAAAACCGGTTGCAGTGTTGAAAAGTTTACGCCAAACTGATGTGCGACCACCACGATTTTATTTTCGAACGAATAAACCCAAAGATATTCCAAAGGCAATTCCTCGCATTCTGGAACGTGAGCTGCGTGATGCGTTTGACTTTTCTGGTGTAAAAATCATCATAGAAACAGGAAGCTAAAATATGAAACTTATTGTAGGGCTTGGAAATCCAGGAACAGAATACACAAAAACACGGCACAATATTGGGTGGCGTGTACTCGATGCACTCAACCTTGATTTTCATGCTGAAAAAAAATTCCAAGCAGAGGTAGCAAAGCAAAATGACGTATTGTGGTGCAAATCCCACACATTTATGAATAATTCCGGCATTGCAGTTCGTGCACTTGCAGAATATTATCACATTCCAACAACAAACATTCTTGTTATTCATGATGATAAAGATATTCCGTTTGGTTTAATTCGTGTGCGTTCAAATGGTTCTTCTGGTGGGCACAATGGTGTGCAATCGATCATCCAACATCTTGGAACTCAAGAATTTGGTCGCATTCGAATTGGTGTGCTGAATGACTCCCCTATTCACGATACTGCCGATTTTGTTTTGAATCGATTTTCAAAAGAAGAAGAGGTGCAAATTGCAAAAATTATTTCAACAACAAAACATATTTTGGAAAATAGCATCATTCAAAACACTCTCGCACACACAGATTATTCTATTTTTAGATAATAAAATCTCTGCTTGACAGGACAATATACCCTACTCATCAATCCTTCGATTTTGCTGTTTGACTTGCCCGGTAACGATAATGTGGATTTTTAAAATGCCATAATAATTCATCCAATAAATATCCAGGGCAGGCAAACTTTTCAATCCCAATTTTGTTTAAGCCTGCTAAATAACCATCTTTCTGCATACTATCCATGGTGAGATCAGTACGCTTATTTTCATATCCAAAGTAATATACGGGCTCGTTTGGAAAATAACCTTCAGCTGCCATTTTTGCTATCATACCTTTATTTTCGAGTAGATGATAAAACCGTATTTTTTGCTCTCTTGTTATAGAATGTTTTTGCCCTGTTGGCGCAGTTATATCTTGATAAAATTGCTTCCATTGAGCATCTGTTTCTTTTAAATATTGAAAATGAAATTCAATATACTGTGTCAAACCACTATATGCGCCCTCTCGATTATCTTCCATAATGGGAAATTCTGCATTATCAGGAAGCGAATTGGATGATATGGTTTCATAACCAGTAGGAGCATTATATATTTTAGCTAAATCATTTACAGCAAGTACTATGCCATGCGTAGTTTTTTCTGTTACGGTTACAAAACCAGCAAGACCCACATGGTTGCTCAGTATTGTTTCTGGTGTTCTTGCCCTCAAGAGCGGATCTCGAAGAATAATTTTCAAGAATCTACCATTTGTATTGTGATCCCGTGGCACAGTAGCATCAAATACACAAACAATCTTGCCGTCATTTTTTCTTACGAATTGAAAGCCTTGATTTTGCATTACTTCAATTGCCTCTTGAAATGAAATTGCTTTTCTGTTGGTACTTTCCGAATAGCCAACACCCCTTCCGTCTTCAACTAAGTTTTGACGATTGAGAGCTGCGGGTTCTATTACAAAATCCGGACTAGTATGTAAATAAACTTCTAATCTACGTTTAAGAGCGGAGGGAGTAAGATATACTAATTCATCTTCTGATAAACTCTCCATAGAAGCTGTGGAAGGAATTCTCTCTTCGTGTATGCTTTGATCTAAAGGATCAAGAATTTCTAAACCTGCAAACAATTCATCATAATCACGAATCCCACGTATTTCCACCTCTGTTCCATCATCAAACAATAAATTTTCTCTAGAACGTTCATTTTCTTC
>DATDUS010000018.1:0-4967 GCA_035290285.1 Patescibacteria group bacterium | reverse complement strand
TGCTTTTCCTCCATATTCCCATCCAAGATGTGCAGCTCCACGTACCACTTTTGCCATTTCTCCAGAGCCAACAAATAATGCCAATGCCACGCTACCTAATGAAAGAATTCGCTCATTTTCTGCGGTTTTTTTCAATTGATTGTTATAATCCGCATTTGCTTGCCCCAATAATTCTTGTAATTTAGCTTGTGTATATTCAGCTCTTCTACGCATTTCTTCTGCTGTAAGGTCCATAAATAGTTTATTTTCTGTGACATCTTTTCCAGAAAACGCACAATCAACTTGTAATGAATTTTTATATTGGATTACCTGATCATCACTTAATTTTTTCAGATCATCCGCAGTGACCTCAATACGCTTCTCTTGATTAAAAACACCTTGAAATTTTCTTTTAACATGGGAAGCATATCTTGTTACTTTTGACTTGTCTTCTGAAGTCATGCCTTTTATTTGTGCCTTTATATCTTCTTCATGAATCATGCCACGCGCTGATCGCAATCCATCTGCTGTTCCAAAATACGTACATGTAGCACTAATAAGACGTTTTCCTAAAAAATAATTTCCTGCCATGATCGGTCCTAATGCAAATCCTAAGCCGATACCACCACCTAACAATGCTGTATTTGTTGCTAATCGCCCATTCATGGCTCCAGAAATTATTTCTGCAACTTTTGCCGCTGTTGCTATTTTTCCTCCTTTTGCTTCTAACTCTTTTAAAAGTGGTTCAATATGTTGTTTATATAATGCTGTATTAATAAATTTTCGATCTCCTAACCAATGATATCCATTTTTGATTTGTTCTAATAATGCAATAATTTTACTATCCTCCTCTGCTTTACATAATGCCTGAAAGCGTGTTTCGCATAATACTTTCGATTCATATTGCAATAGTTCTTCGCATTTCTGTGCAATTAATTCAAGTTGTGCTCCTGCATATTGTTCTTGAGCTGCTTGCATTTCTGAGTTTTTTTTATCTTCTTGTTCAACCTGTGCTACTATACTTTCTACTTTTTTCTCTCCGCTTTTAAACCAATTCATTGGATTGAGTTTGTCTGCATAAGAACGAATAACAGATTTTTCTACCCGTACTGATTCCGCTTCCGTCGTAGCAATCCGTTGACGCGCTTCATGAATTTTTAATGCCGTTGAGCCCGCAGCTTCTACACGCGCTTGTTCATACTCTTTTTCTGCTACAATGCGTTCTTGAAGCTGTATTCCTTTTTGCTGTTGTAAATCTTTTACTTTTTTTTCAGCAGCATCAAGGCGCTGCAATAATGTTAATTGTTCATTACGTGCCTGTGTGTTCAAACTTTCTAATTGTTGTATTTCTGCTCCTGTTGCTCTACCAGATGCAATAATCTCCTCACTCTCATAAATTAATTTACCCCCTTGATTCATTGCGTCGGTTGATAATCTCTGTCGAGTATCAGCCAACCTTTGATGTGTGAGACTACTATCCAATAAAAATTTTTCAGTATCTTGTTCTCCTTCTACTGGTACACGCTGAGTTTCTTGATCTTTTCTCTGTAATTTTTCTGGCATAAAATAATATGTTAAACTTGTTTAAGAGTTTCTAGAATCTGCTGAATTTTTTGCTGATCTACTCGAGCACGAATTTGTGTAATAATATCTTTTTGTTGTTGTGTGAGGGTTATCATATGGTCATGAAATACATTAAATGCCGTAACCATCTCTTCTATTGATGCTTTGATGACTTTTTTTTGTTCATCATTTTGTGACTGTGGGGACACAACATTTGTCATATATTTATTACAAAGCTACTGATGTGATGGTGAGATTTTTATTTCAATGCGAGCTTACGCTATGTATTGAAATGAAAACCTGCACACAGCGAGCGGCATTATAAAGATTTGGAAGATTCTAATAATCCTTTTTTCACTGCCTCTACTTCTTCTACAACAAGAATTCCTAAATCAGGCACAAACTGCATAATAAATTCTAATTGTTCTTGTGGTGTCTTATTCTCTACCTCGGGTAATCGATCTTTTGCTTCTTGAGGCAGCATTTCCAACATACGCACCATGACACGTTTGTGCACTAAATCGTTCATTTGTTCAAGCATTTGTACTTTTCGTTCTAGTGGTAGATTGGCAAGACCCAATTCTACAAAGATATTATCTTGCACATATTTTGGGGTATTCATAGAAGAATTATTAGTAATAATTGACGTTATTTAAGCATATTTTTTCAAAAAAAGCAAATAGAAAATTTGTTTAACAAATCATGTATAGATTTTTCCTTCACTGCACGCTTGCGCTATTGCATTGAATGAAAAATCTATACACCCTAATATTACCCACAAACAGATTATCTACGAACAACTATTTCTTGTTGTTGGCGTAATTTGACAATAGAATTACTTGGGAGAATGCCTCGAAAAGAAACAAGTGGATACACAACACATTTTTTTCCAATAATGGTTCCTGGATTTAAAACAGTATGTGCGCCAATTTCTGATTCATCTCCAATAAGTGCGCCAAATTTTTTTAAGCCTGTGCGATATGTTTGTTGTAATGTTGTAATAGTAATTTCAGATTTATTACTTTTAGCATTTGCCAATGCTGCGCCACCTCCTAAATGAACTCGATAACCTAATACAGAATCTCCCATATAATTATAATGTGGTGCCTGTACATCATTAAACAACAAACAATTTTTTAATTCTGATCGAATAACACAAGCATCTCCAATAATCACATTTTCACGAATATAGGTACCTGCGCGTATTATGCAATTTTTTCCAATAATGGCAGGGCCCTGTATCACAACACCTGGCTCAATGACCGTATCTTCGCCTATCCATACACGTGTGCCAATATGCGTAGCATGGGAGATATCTGCATTGATTTCTGATCTTTTTACTTTATATTCTACATATTCAACAATAAGTGAAATTACTTCCCACGGATAGGTAATGCCTTCAAACATTTCTGCATGTTCGGTTTGAGTAAGATCGAATAATTCTTGAATACGTGGAATCATATTTATTCTAATAATTTAGACTCATCAATGTGATCAATGCGTTCAATTTTCCCTTCTAATCGTGCATAATCAGAAAAAACGCGATCAAAAGATGATTTAGCATGTGTAAGATGTGTATTGAGCACATTAAGTGATTCACGAAATTTTTGTGCATCTTTTTGAATACCATGAATAGTCGCGAGAATTTCTTTTGTCGCTTCTGCAATTTTTTTGCCTTGCATTCCCATCATTACTATTCGCAAAAAATAGTAAAAAGAATTTGGAGAAACAAAAAGCACCTTACGTTCTAATGCGTAACTGTTTAACTCTTCACTGTTACGAATAATTTCATAATATACTGTTTCTGATGGTATATACATGATAGCAAAATCCACGGTTCCTTCTGCTGGAAGAATATATTTTTTTGAAATATCATTTACATGTTTTTTAACATCTTTCAAAAATTCTCGTGCACATATGGCGCGCTCTGTTTCTTGTTCTTGTTGGCACATTTTTTGATAATTTTCCATAGGAAATTTCGAATCAATCGAAATAATTCCATCTTCTGTTTTTACAATGGCATCGACAATTTGCCCTTCACGAAATCGATATTGCAAATGAAATAAGTGATTTGGAAAATATTGTTCCAGCATTTGTTTGAGAACCTGCTCGCCAATATTCCCACGCAGTTTTGGACTTTTAAGAAAATCCTGTAATGCTTGCATATTACGACCTATTTCTTGCACTGTTCCAAGTTCCTTATTCACTGCACCAATAATCCGAGCTGCATTATCTAGGCGTTCATTTAAACCGGCAGATACTTTATCAAGTCGTTCTTGCATACCTTGAACATTTTGGTTCAATAAAGAGAGCGATTGATCCTTACCTGTATCTGTTTTTTGCTGTTTACGAAACAATAAATAAAAACCAGCAATATTTACAATAACGAGGATAATAAGTATAAAAATAAACACTGTACTCATGCTCTCTACTATACTCTATTTTGAGTATAAATGAAATAATGTTCTGGTATTTTGTGTGGTTTGCTTTGCAACCTCATCAATAGAAATGCTTTGTAATTGTGCAATTTTCTCTGCAACATGTTGAACATAGAGCGGTTCATTACGCTGACCACGTACAGGCTCTGGGGCTAAAAATGGCGCGTCAGTTTCAAGAAGAATGCGATTCAGTGGAGTGGCTTGTGCAATTTCTTGTAATGATTTTGCATTTGGAAAAGTAACAATACCAGTAAAACCAATAGATAATCCCAGTTCTAAAAATTGTTTTGCTTGAGCAAGTGTGCCAGTAAAACAATGAACCACTCCCGTTACTTCACCAAAATCATGCAAAATATCAATGAGGTCATCATACGCATCGCGACAATGAAAAATTATGGGTTTTTGTACTTCACGGGCAAAACTCATTATTTCGTGCAGCGTTTCTTTTTGTAGTGCAATAAATTCCTGTGCTGTCATGACATCGGCTTTAAAATCATCCAGGTGATAATAATCGAGTCCTGATTCACCAATAGCGACGACTTTTGGATGTTGTGCAAGCTTAAAAAATGTTCGTTTATCAAATTTCTCTGCTTTTGTAGAAAAAGAATATTTTTTATCACCAAACGTGGCAGTTTCTGTAATGTCTTTTGCTAAATGAATAGGGTGTAAACCAATGGATGCCCACATACCATCATATTTTTCTGCAGTTTCAACAGCACGTATACTAGTTTTTAAGTTAGTCCCAACATTGACCATTTGTACCTTATTTTCTAATGCACGCCGAATAATAGCATCCGCATCATCACGGTATTCATTAAAGCTCACATGACAATGCGAATCAATCAATTTCATAAATTATATGATTACTGATTTATAATTCATCCTTAATTCGTGGAAATAATGGAGTAGAAAGTTGCCGGCGATCAGCGGAAAGAGCAGAAAGAATTTTTTTGGATGTTGCTGGTATAAACGGTTGAAGAAGGGATG
>DATDUS010000017.1:0-8837 GCA_035290285.1 Patescibacteria group bacterium | reverse complement strand
TGACGGGTAGCGGGTGTGAGAGCATGACCCGCCTCACTGGGACTGAGATACTGCCCAGACACCTACGGGTGGCTGCAGTCGAGAATCTTCCCCAATGGGCGAAAGCCTGAGGGAGCAACGCCGCGTGATCGAAGAAGTCCTTCGGGATGTAAAGATCTTTTTTCTGGGAAAAACTAGCGATGGTACCAGAAGAATAAGGGGCTGCTAACTTCGTGCCAGCAGCAGCGGTAATACGAAGGCCCCGAGCGTTACCCGGATTTATTGGGCGTAAAGAGCTTAAAGGTGGTTGTGTAAGTCGAGTGTGAAATCCCGGGGCTCAACCCCGGATACGTGCTCGAAACTACATAACTATGAGGTCGGAAGAGGTAAGTGGAATTGCTGGTGTAGCAGTAGAATGCGTTAATATCAGCAAGAACGCCAATGGCGAAGGCAGCTTACTGGAACGAACCTGACACTACAAAAGCGAAAGCACGGGTAGCGAATGGGATTAGATACCCCAGTAGTCCGTGCCGTAAACGATGGATGTTAGATATCGGGGGAGTCGACCCCCTCGGTATCCTGAAGTTAACACGTTAAACATCCCGCCTGGGGAGTACGAACGCAAGTTTAAAACTCAAAGGAATTGACGGGGACCCGCACAAGCGGTGGAGCATGTGGTTTAATTCGATGCTAAGCGAGGAACCTTACCAGGCTTCGACGTATAGAGAAAGCTTTAGAAATAGAGCTGTGCCTTCGGGAACTTTATAATCAGGTGATGCATGGTTGTCGTCAGCTCGTGCCGTGAGGTGTACCCTTAAGTGGGGTAACGAGCGCAACCCTCGCACTATGTTATATTTCATAGTGGACTGCCGGCGATAAGCCGGAGGAAGGTGGGGATGACGCCAAATCAGCATGTCCTTTATAGCCTGGGCGACACACGTGCTACAATGGGAGTTTACAATGGGACGCCAAACCGCAAGGTGGAGCTAATCCCATCAAAATCTCCCTCAGTGCGGATTGAGGGCTGAAATTCGCCCTCATGAAGTCGGAATCGCTAGTAACCGCGTATCAGCCATGGCGCGGTGAATACGTTCTCGGGTCTTGTACACACCGCCCGTCACATCAGGGAAGCCGGTAATACCCGAAGACCTTTCAGTTAGAAAGGGCGAAGGTAGGACTGGTGACAAGGATGAAGTCGTAACAAGGCACCCGTAGCGGAAGCTGTGGGTGGATCACCTCCTTTCTAGGGAGTAAAACGAACACTCATCTACGTATGAAGTGTTCAATAGTCGATACACGAGTAATCGTGTACAGAAATGATAGGTTTGTTTCCTCTATCTTATCGTGTTTTCAGAAGTCAAACGCACAAAAATGCCCTCACATCATATGGAGGGTATTTTTGTTGACGGAGAGTCATGAGTTTGATAGAGTATAAATAATTAATTGTATAATATTGTATGTCTACAAAGCGAACATATCAGCCAAATAATAAAAAACGAAAAAAGAAACACGGATTTTTTGCACGTAAAAAAACCGCAACACGAGGAGTACAAGCAAGTTCAATCAAACGTCGAAGAGCCAAAGGGAGAAAACGATTGGTTTCATAACTCGTTTTTCATGTTACCGGTAGCGTATCGATTGCGAAAAAAAACGGATTTTAATCATGTGTATCAGCAAGGAAAAATAATCCATTCTTCTTTTTTTCGTATTTCTGTAGCAAAAAATACTCTTCCACGCTCTCGTTTTGGCATTATTGTATTGAACAAATATATGAAAAAAGCGGTTGAGCGAAATAAAAAAAAACGACAAATTCGCGCGATACTTTCAGCATTGTATAATACAATTGTTCCTGGATATGATATAGTATTATTTGCACGAAAAGAATGTGTACATGCATCCTATCAAAAAATGTTTGAAGATGTACAAAGCGGTTTGGAACGCGCTAAATTATTATCTCGTCAATAATTCTATGATAAAAAAAATAGTTATTGGAAGCATACGTATCTATCAACATACCCTTTCTCCTGATCATGGAGTCATGCCACACGCACCGTATATTGGGTGTAAATATTATCCTTCGTGTTCTGAATATACTTTGCGTTCTGTTCAATCACGCGGAGTGATTATTGGACTACTGTTGGGTGTGTGGCGTGTTCTGCGGTGCAATCCTTTTTCGCGCGGCGGAGTAGATATGCCGCCTACTCATCAGCAACACATTTTATCAAAATAATTTTTTTATGAACGAATTTTTTCTCGTAGTTTTATATCAACCGCTCTTTAATCTTTTAATTGGTATTTATCATATTTTACCGTGGAAAGATTTGGGTCTTGCCATTATTATTCTTACATTGCTCATTAAATTAATTTTGTTTTATCCTTCCTTGAAAGCCATGCGAGCTCAGAAAGCATTGCAAGATGTTCAGCCAAAACTTGCTGAATTAAAAAAGAAATATGCTAATGATAAAGAAGAGCTCGGGAAACAGATCATGAGTTTTTATAAAGAGAATAAAGTCAATCCACTTTCTTCCTGTTTGCCAGTTTTAATTCAACTACCAATTTTATGGGCACTCTTTAAAGTTTTTTTTGCCGGACTTGCAACCGATCCTCAAACTGGACTCATTGTTGTAGACCAGTTGAATAATTTATACGAACCATTGCGTTCTATTTATCAAACCACTCCTATTAATCATATGTTTTTAGGATTTGTTAATTTAGCAGCAACGAAAAATATTCCATTGGCTGTTCTTTCTGGCGTAGCTCAATTTCTTCAAGCAAAAATGCTTTCTACCAAAAAAGCCGCTGTTCAAACACCTGCATCGAAAGATGAGGCATTAGCAGCGAGTATGAATAAGCAAATGTTGTATTTTTTTCCAATTATTACGATCATTTTTGGATTTCAATTTCCAGCTGGCGTGACTCTTTATTGGCTTTTTTCGACCTTGTTTACTTGGGTGCAACAGCTGATTTTTTTGCGAGATCGTACAAACAATACACATACCCCTAGTGCTTCAGCCAAAAAGCCAGAATTACCAGCAAAATCAAAGTCTTAAAAACCGTAATTTTTGGGCTTTTTTTCGCAAAAAAATGCAGGATAACCACCCTTGAAAAATTTGGTAAAGTTTAGTATTATTATTGAGTGCTGAGAGTGAGTGATATGATCCGCCGAAAGGCGCCATTCCATTCAATGCAATAGCGTAAGCGTGCAGTGAATGGAATGGATGCCTTTTTGAGAGAGCGGAATCAATCACTTGGAACTAAATTTTTTGTTATTCAATTTAATCTTATGCATATAACGTGGCACGGTTTAAGCTGTGTAAAATTACAAATTCAAGATACTCAATTACTTTTTAATCCATTTCAGGATCAGTTTGGTCTTGCTATGCCCAAATTGAAAGTGAATATTGTTGCGTCCTCCAATGCTGAAGATCCGGCATGTAATAATATCCAACGCTTACAAGGTGATCCGCTCATCATTACAGATCCAGGAGAATATGAAATTTGCGGCATTTTTATTTATGGTATTCAAATAGCAAAACAACACATTATGTATATTGTAGAAGCAGAAGGAATAACCCTTGCTCTTCCTGGTACGACGATTACTGCATTGAATACTGAACAGGTCGCCGCTGTTGAGGGCGTTGATATTGTATTTTTGCCTATTACTGGCAGTTCTGAAGGTTCGCGTGCTGAATTTATGAGCAGGCTTGAACCGCGTATTATTATTCCTATTCAATATCAAATACCAAAAGTGAAAATAGTCCAAGATACTCTTGAATCATTTGCAAAAGAAATGGGTATTCAGGATATGACAGCAGAGAAAAAAATTATTATTAAAGCAAAAGATCTACCAGTCGAAGAAACAAAAACAATCATTCTCTCCGTTGCCTAATGCCTTTCTATGAAGAAATTTCAACAACCTCCAATAATCACCACCGATGATCAACGAAAAAAATTTACTACATTAGTAATAATGGCTGGTATTGTTATTGTATTGTTTTGGGTATTGTTATTTCCGTGGAGTTATCGTCCAGACGAAAATGCACCAGCAGGTCCGAAAGAATTTTTTCAAGCCATTGGAAATGAAATTTCAGAAGGGTCGCACATGGTGCCGACATCCATGAATCCAGCAACACCATCTGAAAGTCCGAAATTAAATAAATGATTATTATCGAGTTTTAGGTATGTTAAAAAAGAGAAGTATAAAAAAACAAGAGAACAAAAAAATCGACGGCCAACAAAGCAGCGAACCAATTAATGCTATTGGCATTGTGCAAGCACGACCGATCGTTGATGAAATGTCGAATTCATATATCGATTATGCCATGTCTGTTATTGTGACTCGCGCTCTTCCGGATGTACGTGATGGCATGAAACCCGTTCATCGTCGTATTATGTATGCTATGTGGGACATTGGTTTAAAAGCATCTGCAAAATTTCGAAAATCCGCAACAGTTGTCGGTGAAGTGCTTGGTAAATATCATCCACACGGTGATGTTGCTGTGTATGATTCAATGGTTCGTTTAGCGCAAGATTTTTCTTTGAGATATCCATTAGTGAATGGACAAGGAAACTTTGGTTCTATGGATGGAGATTCCGCTGCTGCTATGCGTTATACGGAATGTAAACTTACAAAAATTGCGGAAGAACTATTATTAGACATTGATCGTGAAACAGTAGATTTCATGCCAAACTACGATGGTGTGCATCGTGAACCAAAAGTACTACCAGCAAAAATTCCACAATTGTTATTAAATGGTACGGTGGGTATCGCGGTTGGTATGTCAACGAGCATTCCGCCGCATAACCTGAGTGAATTGTGTGATGCAGTAATGTTGCTTATTGAGCAACCAGAGGCAGATGTTGATGAATTAATGAAGCATGTGAAAGGGCCTGATTTTCCAACTGGTGGACAAATTTTTAATAAGAAAGACATTCAGCTTGCCTATGCCACTGGTCGTGGACCAATTGTAGTACGCGGAAGAGCAGAAATAGTTGAGGGGAACAATGGGGCGCATCGAATTATAATTACAGAAATTCCGTATCTGGTAAACAAAGCAAATTTAATTGAAAAAATTGCGGATTTAGTGCGTGAAAAGAAAATTGAAGATATTAAAGATTTGCGTGACGAATCGGATCGTGATGGAGTGCGTGTGATTGTCGAACTCAAAAAAGGCGCATATCCGCAAAAAACATTGAATCGGCTGTATAAGTTAACACAACTGCAAGAAACATTTCACATGAACATGTTGGCGCTTGTTGAGGGCATTCAACCACGTGTGTTGACGTTGAAAATGGTATTAGAAGAGTTTATTAAACACCGAGAAGTAGTAGTGAAGCGCAGAACAGAATTTGATTTGCAAAAAGCACAAGATCGTGCGCACATATTGGAAGGGTTAATGCTTGCGTTGGAAAAAATTGACGCTATCATTAAAACCATCAAAAAATCAAAAGATCGTAACGATGCAAAAATAAATTTAATGAAGGGTTTCCGTATGACGGAACGGCAAGCTATTGCCATTCTCGAAATGAAGTTGCAAGCTTTGGCAAATCTTGAACGTTTAAAAGTAGAAGAAGAATTGAAGGAGAAAGAAGCCTTGATTCAGGAATTAAAAGCTATTTTGTCTTCTCGAAAAAATATTTTACGTGTCGTTAAAGAAGAAATAGAAAAAATCAAAGAAACGTATGGCGATGAACGTCGAACACAAGTAGTCGCTCACGCTGTCGGTTCTTTTTCTCAAGAGGATTTGATTCCAAAAGAAGAAACAGTGGTCATGATTACTGGTGATGGGTATATTAAGCGCTTGCCGCCGGACACCTTTAAAAAACAAAATCGTGGCGGCAAAGGAGTGATTGGCGTTACTACAAAAGAAGAAGATTCTGTCTCAGAGATATTTATGACAGATACACACGCTGATTTGTTGTTTTTTACTACACGTGGTCGTGTATTTCAATTGAAAGCATATGAAATACCAGCAGCTTCTCGAACAGCAAAAGGCCAAGCATTAGTGAATTTTTTACAACTTTCTTCAGATGAAAAGCTTTCAGCAACATTGAGTTTGAGTACATTACAAGGTTATAAATATTTGGTGATGGTAACGAAAAAAGGAACGATAAAGAAAACAGAATTACAAGATTTTTCGAATGTGCGTCGCTCAGGATTAATTGCGTTGAAAATTAAATCAGGTGATGATTTAATGTGGGTTCAACCATCAACAGGTTCTGATCAAATAATTTTAGTTTCAGACAATGGTCAGGCTATTCGTTTTAATGAAAACGATGTGCGCCCAATGGGGAGGACAGCAGCAGGTGTACGTGGGTTTAAATTAAAAGAAAAAGGGTATGTTACTGGCATGAGTATTGTGCGAGGAAAGGGCGAAAAAACTGATCAGTTGTTAGTCTTGATGGAACATGGTCATGGAAAGCGCAGCCCTCTTGCTCAATACAAAGTACAACGCCGTGGCGGTTCTGGCATTAAAACAGCCAAAGTTACTGCAAAAACTGGTTCGATTGTTGCGGCATTTATGGTAGATGCTTCAGATGAAGAAAAAGATATGGTGATTATTTCTGAAAAAGGTCAGGTGATTCGATTACCATTGTCCTCCATCAGTGTATTGGGTCGTGCAACACAAGGAGTTCGCCTTATGCGCTTTAAAGAAGCAAAAGATCGTGTCGCCTCAACAACGCTTGTGTAAGTCACTGTTTCAAAATAATTTATGCATTTCGCACTCATCTTCACGCCATCTTTACCCAAAAAATTTTTCGAAATATCTCGATATTCCTCGAAATTTTTTGAACAAATCTGGCGCAAACCTGAGCACGGACTGCATAAATTATTTTATTACAGTTCCTAAGTATGTCCTTGCGACGCAATATTGCAAAAAATGCGGCAGTACAAATGGCCGGAAAAATAATTGGTGTGGTTCTTTCGATTATCACAGCAGCATTGGTCACACGCCATCTTGGGACGAATGGTTTTGGGCAATATACCAAAATTCTTTCTTTTTTGCAGTTTTTTGGCATTGCAATGGACTTTGGTTTATACATCATTTTGATTAAAAAAATTGCTGATATACCCAATGATAAATTGGACACTCCTATTGTTCACACTATTTTTACGCTGCGTGTTATTTCTGGAATATTCTTTTTAAGTCTAGCACCAATTGTTGCTTGGATGATTGGTTTGTTTCATGAAGGGTATTCAGGAACGATTGTTGCTGGTGTTGCATTGACCACTGGTTTTTTCTTTTTTATTTCCTTGAATCAACTTCTCTCAGCTATTTTTCAAAAAGTGTTACGATCTGACTGGATTGCTCTTGCTGAATTTGTTGGGAAAATAGTACTTCTTGTGAGCACGCTCATTGTGATATTTTTGAATTTGAACGTATTGTGGGTTTTGTCGACATTAGTTCTTTCCAGCGCAGTGAATTTTTTGATTAATTTTTTAGCGACAAAAAAATATGTCCGTTTGCGATTATCGCTGCATTGGGATTTAATGAAGCGCGTTATTTATGATGCGTGGCCGACTGCTCTTTCTATTGCGTTTGGGCTTATTTATTTTAAAGGAGATACCATTATTCTATCTTTTTATGAATCAGATGCAGTGATTGGCCGATATGGTGCACCGTATAAAATTTTAGAAGTATTAGTTGTGTTTCCTGCAATATTTGCTGGCCTTGTTATGCCAGTTATTACTGCCGCATGGCAACAGAAACATCTTGGCCGTTTTCGAGATTTATTACAAAAATCTTTTGATGCTTTGAGCTTTATTGCAATTCCGCTTATTGCGGGGGTTATGATATTAGCACCTTATATTATTGAAGTCATTGCTGGATCGGATTTTCAATCTTCTACAACTATTTTGCGTATTCTCATTATTGCTACTGCGGCTATTTTTTTTGGTACGCTATTTGGATATATTGTTGTATCGCTTGATCAGCAACGATTGATGATGTGGGGCTATGGATTTGTTGCGATTACTGCATTTATTGGATATCTTATTGTTATTCCGCGATATTCAGTGATAGGAGCGGCGTGGCTTACAGTATATTCTGAAGTATTGGCTGTATGTATTTCCTATTGGTTAATTGTCAAACGTACGCACATGCATTTGCAATTTGGAAGATTATTAAAAGCTATTTTTGCATCTCTAGGTATGTATATAGTATTACGATGTGTTCTATTTTTATTTGAGTTTATTGAACAGAAATATCAATTGTTGAGTTTTTTTTGGTATGCGTTTTTTGTATTGATTGTTTGTGTTCCGCTTGGAGCATTAGTGTATGTATTATTATTATTTGCATTGCGAGCATTACGACCCGGGGAAGTACGAGAATTGATTTCATTAAAAAAATAACGTATGTCTCATTCTTTACGCATTGGTATAGATATGGCAGCTACTGCTGGTCAAAAAAGTGGTCTTGGATTTTATGTTGATCATATAGTAACGGGAATGAAACAAATATCAGGAGGTCATGAAATTGTTGAAATTAAAACAATCCATAAAAATTTACGCACTCCTGCTCGTATTTTGTGGGATCAATTTGGTTTACCAACTGTAGCATTATTTAAGAATGTAGACGTGTTGTTTGTGCCTGCTTTTTCTGCGCCTCGTTTTACGAAGCCGGTCATTATGACAGCACATGATATTTTTGGAGTGATTCATCCGGAATATTTTTCTGCATCTGCAAAATTGTATTGGAAGTATGTTCTTCCGCAATCCATGAAAGATGCTACCCACTTGTTGTGTATTTCGGAACATACAAAACAAGACATCATGAATCACTTACATATTCCGGAACAGCGATTAAGTGTGGTGCCACTTGCAGCATCGGAAAGATTTCGAGTCATGCACGATCAAC
>DATDUS010000016.1:0-7624 GCA_035290285.1 Patescibacteria group bacterium | reverse complement strand
GCTTCTGCCAAGTGCTGCCGATATGTCGGGTCTTCCATTAACCGATCCATACCGCGCAATATCGACACTAAATTTTCTGGATCAACATACTCACACGCCTCACCTGCAACTTCAGGAATCGCAGCAATACGAGAAGTAAGCACTGGAACACCCAAACCCATAGCTTCCAATACCGGCAGTCCAAACCCTTCCCACAACGAAGGAAATGCAAAAAAATGACAACTTTGCATGAGTGCAATTTTTTCTTCATGTGTTACATATCCAATAAATCGAATTTGCTTTTGTGCTTTTGCTTTTGTGGCAGCATTCATGATTCCCTCATATTTCCATCCTTTTGCACCTGCAATCACTAACTGTACACTCGCCAAACGTGGCGCATGTTGAAGCACTAACTGATCGAATGCCGCAATCAAGCGCTCTAAATTTTTCCGTGGCTCAATAGTACCAATAAAAAAAAGAAATCGACCCGTAATGCCAAATTTTTCACGTACTGCTGCTGCTTTCACCACACTGACCCGCTTTTGAGTAGTGCATCCTTCATAAATAACTTGTACACGCTCTTCTGAAAGTTGAAATAACTCTTTTGCTGCTGCGGCGGTAGATTGAGAAACAGCAATGACACGTGCTGCTTTTTTTATAGATGCAGGAACGAGTTTTTCTTGAGAAAATTTTGGCTGTTTCGGGAACCATTCAGGATGAGAATAAATCACTAAATCGTGAACCGTCACTACTGAAGGTTGTTTATATTGTAATGGAATAGTGTATGCTGGTGAATGAAATACATCAAGTTTTTTTCGATTGATCCAATGCGACACCAGTGGATGGGCATACACATACGGTAAATATTTTTTATAGGTACTGAGCGGAAACTCAACAAGCTCAACATGAGCATGTTTTTTGAATTCAGACATTTCAGGAATAGTGGCAGTTTTGTGATCAATAAACAACACAAATCTCTCCTCCGTATAGTGCCTCACCAATTCCTGCACAAGAGATGTTGTATAGTGCCCCACTCCTGCTTTTTCGCCATCGCTGCAATTAAGCATAGTGCGACAATCGATCCCAATACGCATATTTATAGTATATCAGATATTAAGCACAAAAGGAATCATACAGAAGTTCAACAGAAACCCTGCAGTTGACAAGACACAAGCAACGGTTAAGCTATTACCACCCTACCCCAATCCTGAAACACTTCACTTACGAAACCCTAACAAAGGAGGAATAAATCCGCCTTGAAGGGAGGATCGTGACGCCAGTGAAGTGTGAATAGAACGGGGTATTTTTTTATTACATTTTCTCTGGTGCGGAAACACCTAAAATGCCTAATGTTTTATTAAGCACAAGTTGGCACGCACGTACTAATGCAAAACGTGAAGCATTCACCTTTCCATTTTCAATCACACGACATTGACCATAAAAATGATGAAATGAGCGCGCTGTATCTAATGCATATGTAGTTAAATGGTGCGCTTCATACGATTCTACGATGTGTAATAACAAATCGGGCAATTTCATCAGCTGTTTTACCAACGCTTTTTCTGCTGGGTGTTCAATATTCGCTGCACTGCTTGTTGGCGTACCGATTTTTTCTACCTCTTGCATAATGCTACACATGCGTGCATGAGCATATTGTACATAATATACCGGATTTTTTTCTGATTGCTCTTTTGCTAAATTTAAATCAAAATTCATGTGCCGATCCGCTGAATACATGAGAAAGAAAAATCGTGCCACATCGTTTCCAACTTCATTAATGAGTTCTTCAATAGTCACAAAAGTGCCTGTACGCTTCGACATTCTCACCTCTTCTCCATTCCGAAGCAAAGTTGCCATTTGCGTGAAAATGATATCAAGAGATGTAGGTGCTTCAAGTAATTTTGGAAGTGCTTGCAAGCGGCTCTGATACCCATGATGATCTGCCCCGAGAATGAGAATAATTTTTTGAATATGTTGAATGAATGCACGATGATAAAAGAGCGCTACATCACCCTGAATATAGGCTCCTTGCCCGCTACTTTTAATAAGTACCCGATCTTTCTCATCACCATATTCTGAAGTTTTTAACCACACTGCCCCATCTTTTTCATATACTGCATTCTTTTTTTTCAGAAACTGTAACATTTTTTCTGGAATTTTTTGGTCATAGAGTGATTGTTCTGAAAACCAGCTATCATACTGAATGCGCATTTTTTCACGAATGACGGTTTTAATCGCATTAAACATTTGCTCAAGCGCTAACTTTTTGATATGATCTCGCGCTGCTGTTTTCCCTTCTGCATTTTCAAGATCAAACTGCGCAATTTCTGAAGAGAATTTTTTTGCCAAATCAGCAATATATTCTCCTTGATACAACTCTGCATCAAACTCCACCTCTTTTCCTTGTAACTGCATATATCGACGTAGTACTGAGTCACCCAAAATATCGACCTGTCTGCCTTGATCATTAAAATAATATTCTCGCACAATAGTGTGACCGGTTTCTTTAAATATATTCGAAAGCACATCACCCAAATATCCACCGCGACCATTTGGAAGTGTCAATGGTCCTGTCGGATTTGCAGAAATAAACTCGAGCATTACTTTTTGACCATGACCAACAGCTGAATGACCATACTGCTCCTTTTGCTCTAAAATATATTCCACTGCGTTGTTAAATTGCTCTGTAGAAAGAAAAAAATTAACAAACCCCGGTTTTACTACTTCAATTCGATGATAGGTGTTTGACAGTGCTGTTTGTAACTCTTCTGCAATTTGCAGAGGATTTTTTTTAAAAGCGCGTGCAAGTTGCATGGCAATATTGCAAGAAAAATCACCAAACTTTTCTTCTTGTGGAATGTCCACAACAATTGTAGGTAGCTCAAATTCAGGCCATTTTTTTGATTGCTGTAATTGCTGTATCGCCTTTTGTATATCTTGCATGATTTGTTGTTTCATACTCTAGACAATAGCAAAAAAAAAAAATGTTCGCAATCTTCAAATATAAAAAAGTTGCCCCGGAACGTCGGTGGGGCAACTTCAAATAAAGCATACTATTTTTATTTTTTTTGTCAAACCGAAAAAGAAAAAGGGGGGGTGAGCAAAATGACACAATTATCATCTGCTCACCCCCCCACCCAGGCCGTTAAACCCTTGGTTTACTCCTTCTACTCCAGTGAAGAGCAGAAGGAGTGTGCATATCTTATATAAATAAAAAAATCTGTCAACAGTACGGTATTGATTTATGATGGTTATTTTATAATGCTTTGTGTTGCGACGGCGGAGTTGCGGCCTTTACAATACGTGCATTTGCAAAATCTTGAGTGTCCATGGGCTGAAAATGAGATTTTTTTCTCATGTCTTCGGAATAATTTGTAATATGCTGCACTGCTGCACTGACAAGAAGTGCATAATTGCTATGTTTAGAAAAACTCAACTCAAGCTCTTCTGCACGTGGCAAAATGCTCATTTCTTTTCCTACTTTTTGCTGATACAGTTCTTTTAATTTCTGTACAGTTTCACTCTGCCAAAAAGCAACCGTGTTTCTACCAAGCAATTGAATGTCTTGATTCGCTTGTTGGATATCTTCTAATGTCATTTCTCCACGATTCATATACTCATTGCATAACTTTATCACAGCACCTTGCGTTTCAGGCATGCCTCTACCGATAGCATTATCAACAACATCATATATGCCATCCATTGCTGCCATAGTTTTTAATTCTTGTTGAAAACTTCCTAGTATAGGTTTTAATGGCCCCCCATTATATGAAGCAACAAGTGCCGCAATACGTGTATCAACATCTTCTGATTGAAGATCTCCAAATGCACGTGCATGTGATGCTAAAATTTCCATATTCACATGAAGTAATTTGCCTGCCATATCAGTATTAAACTGTGAATCTTCACGCAAAGCACGTTCAAATTCCGCATACTGTTGCGATTCATGGTCACGAATAAAATTGCCTGCACGTACTTGAAAATCTCCAGCTGAAGAAACACCTGCTACTTTTTCTTCCATAGAAAGTAACTTTTCTAATGCCGGTTTTAATGAAGGATATTGCTCTACTCCTTCTTTCGTCCATTGAATGAGTTTGTCTAAAGCTGCACTCGCTGTTTCTGAATCTTTTATTTCCCATGCGACATCTTTTACTAATCGACGGCTGGTTACATAGGATATCCACTCTCCAATTACAGTGTCAGAACCAACGACTTCACGTAATCCTTCATTTGCATACACCAGTGCAAGTGCTGCTCGAACTTCTTCGTGTAATTCAGGATTTCTGCCCATCGTGCGATCAATTTGTTCGCGAATCCGTTCAGGAAATGCTTGCTCTACAATACCGTCTTCTGTGCGAATTGGTACTGCATCTGGAATAAACATACGTTCTGCGCGCCGTTCTTCAAACAACTCAAACTCCACTTTGTCACTCAATTCTTGAACTTTTTCCTTATCAAGATGTAGAACAGTATCTGCTGCAATCACATATTCTGTTGCTGTACGGTTTGTACCCGACAATGGCACTTCTTGTGCATAGATACGCCCATTGGTTTGCGCACGCAAATGCTCTGCCAAACGTTGTTGAATTGTATGCCATTCTTCGGATGAATACAGTTCCCGTTCAAACCCATACTGCCGTGCAAGAGCATCCATGGTTTCTCCAGGTCGAATAATACGCCGAGGCTCACCCGATTGCTCTGTAAGTTGTTGCTCTTTTGCTGCATATAAACTCTCTAATTCTTCACGTAAAGAGGCTGGATCAAAAAGGGGAACCATTTCTCCGTCTTGCACACGATCTGAACGTAGCCCTTCATTTAATTCCCACGCAAATTGAGCTGCAGTATATAAATCACGTGGATAGCGTTCCGCTTTCAGAACATCTCCTAACGTTTCACCTGGTTGTAAATGATGAAATGAGGTAATGGGTAATGCTGATGCAGTATGCTGTCCTGCCAATGCTTCATTTAAAACACGAGCGTTGGGTTCAATAACACTCACAGGAAATAGCTTCCCTTCTTTTACCAATAACGTAGTAATAAGATTGTCAGATCGATCAATCAGTTCTGGATGTTCTTCGGGTAAATAGATATGATATCGATGATTTACCTTTACATCATGAATAATAACATGATCGCCTTCTTGTAATGTCGTGCCTCTCCATCCTTCTTGATTTGTTATGCGAATTGTTTCTCCATGACGGATCACATCAATGCCTAAACTCTCAAATAACCACCCACGTTGCTCTAAAATGCTGGCCGAAACATGCTGTTGCTTTGCAAACCATTCTTGCACTGTTGTTTCGCTGCGTACGACTGTATCAATATCTTCTCGGCCTAATGTTAACATACCATGAGAATTCGGTTCGCCACCAATATGACTATTCTCTTTAATAATGAAACGAATTTTCGTATTATCATATAATGCTGTAAGCAATTCCCATGGGCTTTGTGCTGCTTGTTGAATCCAATGATGCATGGCTTCACGATAGGCGTTGCCAGACTCAGAAGGTGTTTCAGTTGGCTGTGCATTGCCAATTTCCATTCCAATAAAGTACTCCTTTAACGAAGCAAGTTCACGACCACCTCGAGCAATGAGCGCTTCTGCAAGCATTGGAGCAGAAACAGTAGAAACCCCACCCTTTGCATCAACTGATTGGATACCTAATTCTATAGCTAAACCATCCGCCATTTTATTAAACGTGCGCGCAATATGCTTTGCACAATTTGCTTTTGTGTCATCCGCATCTAACACACGGATGGGTTCGCGCTTCCACTGTTCTGTTAACACACGATTATGTTCTGACCAGTGCTCTGGTTGTAAATGTTCTGATTGCAGTTTTGCGGGTTCTCCTTCACGTTGAAAAACCCGAACAATCGCATGCTTATCGTGCTGTAAAAATTCATCAAGAGTTAAACGATCTTCTGGAGACTGATTTGGCTTACCTACCATCATCGATCCATCTTCATTGTGATACAAAATTTTTACATCAGAATAATGTTCTGGTGTTGAGTTTCCTCGGCTATAGCGATTTCCCAACGCTAGAACAAATTCCCCTTTCGGCAAATCATGTAAATATTCTTTACTAACACCCGGAAGATAATCAGCAGAAGGGTTACCGTGCTCTACTGCTTGTGCTGCACGAATATATTTTTCTGAATCAATTTTTTCTTGTTGTTCTGCTGTGTGCTCTAGCGCATCTGTGTCTATTACTACAGTTTCTGGCGCAATCTGAAGTAATTGAATCTTGTCTCCTGGATGAAATACGTGTTTTGCATTTAATCCATTTTCCCTTTGTATCGTCGCAATAATTTGTGGAATAGTTAATGATGGATCTTGTGCGTATTCACGATATGCATCTGCCTGTTTTGTCGCCATTGACCATAACGAATCTCCTTTTTTAATTACATACTCTTCTGAGAGTATACGCGGTGTCATGGCAATAATCTCTGTTTCAGGATCTAATGCTTCCTCAACAGTAAAAGATTCTTCAATGCCTTCGGTTGTCCAATATTCTTGTGCTGATTGATCAATTTCTTCTTGTGTGAGGGGAATGCCTTCTTCTTGACTGGTTCCATACTCTGCACGCTGTTCTTTCGTTGCTGAAATCTGATCTTCAACAAATTCAATAACATCATTCAACACATGTGTGTGTGGTTCATAATCAGTAACAGTATGTAATATTTCAATATCTGCTGCTGGTTTTTCAATATCAATTCTCCCGTGTGTTGCCTGTTCTAATTCAGTTGAAATTGCTTCACGAACTGCAAATCTATTTTCAATAGCAGCATCTATACTTGCTGCAGCACCGACAGCCGCAACAGTCGTCAAATATTTTCCATACGCGTGTTCAGCCAAACCTGCACTTGCTTTCAGATATTTCTCTTGTGTTCGATGAAGACGATGCCGTATGACATGTGCCAATTTTGCTCGCGCATTTTTTGCATCT
This sequence comes from Patescibacteria group bacterium, assembly GCA_035290285.1. Lineage (GTDB taxonomy): Bacteria > Patescibacteriota > Patescibacteriia > UBA9570 > XYC2-FULL-38-9 > DATDUS01. The sequence continues at coordinate 698 of DATDUS010000016.1, read as the reverse complement.
GTCATTGCCTCTGCCACTTGTGCATCTAACCAATTTCTATCTAATTTTTGAGCCTCCAACTGCTTCTGATATTTGGTATACAATTCATCTTGTATTTTAAAAACGCTCAATGACTCCCCGGATGTCAAATTATCAATTAATTGATCAATGTTACTGCTCTCTGCACGAAGCGCACGAACACGATCGTACCCTGTAAATTGCACAAGACTCTCAATGACACTATCTCGAAATGCTTTCATTTGCTGCATGCCTTGCCGTTCTTCTATAGGAACCGCTTGCAATGCTTTCTCATAATTTTTATTCACACAAGAATAAGCGGACACAGTATTTTGTACTACAATAGACTCTGCACCAAATGTTGCCCACCGTGCAGCAGTCGTAACTGCAGAAATGTTGCGTGCTTTCCTTTTTTGATATAAATCGATATTACGAGTAATAATGTGGTGTAATTCTTTTGAATAGTCTGAACCTGTCGAAAGCCATTTTGACCACACACTCTTTTTTTCTGATCCAAGTACGGTTACATCCAGATAGGTTTCTACTTCTTTTAAAATCCGTTGACGGCTTTGTTCATCTAACCACTGTATTTGTTGCAACTCTTGCTCTGCATACTGCCGTTACCGTTACCTTTTGGGTGCTTTTAGACCGAGAATTTCAGGCCAGGGAGCCTGTTTTTTGATAGACAATTCTAGAGAACA
>DATDUS010000015.1:0-25244 GCA_035290285.1 Patescibacteria group bacterium | reverse complement strand
TTCTTCATGAGTATACGCGCAAAGGTGCCAAGAATAATGATGATAAAAAATACCACCACACCATATTTCAATCCTGTTGCAAGAAATGAAAGTGCAATAACGGTGGGTGCAAAAATACCAAACGCACGAATGCCTACAATCTGTCGTGCGGCAGCAATAATCGTAGCCATCACCGGAAGCATAAGCAAAAGAAAAAGTGAATTCGTTGGAACACCACGGTTAATCATATAATTCATGGCATATGACATAAAATTGAAAATCCCCAAATCTTGCAAACCACGGAATGAATATTCAGTAATCATTTGATATTTTGCGTCAGTCTGCGGTAATGCTTTTTCTAATTCCTCGGGTGTTGCCGTTCGTACAACATCATCTAAAATTTTACTATCAGAAACAATAATGTATTTGGGCTGTAAAGTTTGAAATGCCGTTTGCGCAATTTTTACGCTGGAAATAAGCGACTGATTATTAATAGCAACAATCGCTTTATTATTTAAATGAAATCGTTCAAATGAAGTGTTGCTCAATGTAGAAATACGAGCCAACTCAATAAGCGAATTCAAACCCACGTTTGCCGATGTCATGGTAATAATTACATCAGATGCACTCACATCTTCCATTTTTTCAAGCATTTGTTGCGCTAAATTCTGTACACTGAGATATTCTTGATCAACACCAATGTCTTGAATAGGAATCACTAACGTTCCTTGTGTAAGCCCCAGTGTTTGAATATCTTGTATTTGTTTTTCAGAAACACTTTGATCAGCAATCAATAATACCAGTTGATCTTGTACAGAAACCATAATGGTATCCTCACTTTTTGCACCACTTTCTTCCTGTATTGCTTTCACTGTTAACGTGACTTTATAATTACCGCTATTTGTATAGATGTGAGTTGTATCAATACCTTCGGCAGACGATCCATCACCAAAGTCCCACTGATACTGAAGGGTTATATTTTCTGGAGCAGTAGATGCAGAGGCATCAAATAATACCGTGCGTCCGACCACCACATTACGATTTTTACCAGCCCGAGCTTTTAATGGTAACTGTTTTACTTCAGGAATATCTGTTGGAGCAGCAGGTGATACTGTTTCTGATGCCGGCGTCTCAGATGGTATTGATTCTGTATTTTGTGCCAATGCCATTCTTGATAGACAGGCAAAAAACACCATACTGAGTATGGTACTAGCAATAAAAGAACGGCTGATGTAAGTAGAAAAAACAAATCGCATATAACGTATTTTCAAATGTTATTTATAACAATGCACTGCACGAGCAGCGATGGTCCAAGCAATCGCAATAGCATCAGCAGCGTCATCAGGGGTTGGTACGGAATCAAGGTGAAACAGTAGTTGAATCATTTTTTGCACTTCGCGTTTATCACCACGACCCGAACCCGTTACTGCCTGTTTCACTTGTACGGGTTTCACCTCTTCTATTGTGAGCCCAAATGATTGTAATGTAAAGAGAATAACACCACGCGCTTCACCCACTATGATGGCTGTTTTTGCATTCTTCGAAAAAAATAATTCTTCCACCCCGACGCATGCAATAGTATGCTCATGTCGCTGTAACAAGGCATGTAAATCGGTATGCAACGCTTGCAAACGTTGTGGAATACTCCACTGCTGAGAAGTACGAATGACACCATATTCTACGAGCGACTGTTGCGACCCGTGTATATCAATAATACCAAATCCAGTGCGTTCAATGCCTGGATCAATACCAAGAAATTTCATAACCCATGCATATAGTTAAAGTATAGCATTCGTATACACGTAATTAACATCTTCATCTTCTTCCAAAGATTCAATCAATTTTTCTAATCGTTCTTTATCCTCTGGGGATGGCTCAATTTTATTAGAGGTCACCCATTCCATGCCTGACGATGCAATAGATACTCCACTTTCCTGAACTTTATTTACAACAAATGACAATTGTTCACGAGCGCAAGTAATGGTGATACCCTCTTCTTCATTTTTAATATCTTCAGCACCTGCATCTATAGCAGCAAGTTCAATAGTATCTATTTGTTGTTGCCCTAAATCTTCTTTTGCAATACGAATAACACCCTTTTGTTGAAACATATATAATACACTCCCACTATTTCCGAGCGACCCACCAGAATCAGACAATAAACGACGCAAGGTAGATACTGTACGGTTTGTATTATCCGTTACACACTCCATAATCAGCGCAATACCACCAGGGCCGTATCCTTCATAACGCATTTCTTCATATACAACACCAGGAAGTTCTCCGGCACCTTTCAGAATCGCTTTTTCAATATTATCCTTCGGTAAATTATATGCTCTCGCATATTCAATAGCAGCTCGAAGCGCAGGGTTCATATCTGGATCTTTGCCCTGTTTTGCTGCAATGGCAATATTTTTTCCCATCTTGGTAAATAATGCGCCACGTTTTGAATCAGTGACTGCTTTTTTTCGTTTTATTTGTGCCCATTTTGAATGCCCGGACATAAAAAATAATAAATAATGAAAGCAGCATCACTCTATCGTTTTTTTTACGCTCTGTCAACGCTTTGCTATGAGTCTTGACGCAAGATACATGGCATGATAAATTCTGCGTAGCGTTCCATTGATGGAGTTGCTCCCGCTCGTTCCATGCTTGATAGCGGGAGAAGCTTCTTTCTCATCATGCTGTTTCGTTATGTATCACTTTTCAACTGCACTCCGATTAAAAAAATTCTGGTTACACAATGAATGGATTGGAGTAGTTTGTATTTTTATTATTGCAGCTTGCGCATTTACTTTTTGGACTGCCGCACCAACATTTGTTGATCCAGATTCTTTTTATCATTTAAAATTGGCAGAATTGATGGGAAAACGACGTGGCCCGATTACAAACTTTCCCTGGCTGACCTACACAACACTTTCTCACGCCTACGTTGACCATCATCTCCTCTATCACATATTTCTTATTCCATTCATTGTGCTCTTTGGTTCGTTTTTTGGCATGAAAATGGCAACGATTATTCTTGCAGCAAGCACAGTAACACTTTTTTATATTCTTCTGCGTTCCGTGCACGTGCGCTATGCATTCCTATTCAGCCTTTTACTGTTATGTACATACGGTTTTTCATTTCGTATGGGACTTTCTAAAGCTCCGAGTGTTGGTTTTTTATTCCTGGTGGGTGGATTCTTTTTTGCTATTCATACACAGTATCGACTCCTGCTTCTGTTGAGCTTCTTTTTTGTATGGGCATATGGCGGATTTATTCTATTACCAATAATGATGGGTATGTATTCACTCTTTGCTTTTCTCGAAATAATCACAAAACAAAAAAAAATAACAGTGACTAAACAACAAGTTGTTACTTGTCTTGCTCCATTTCTTGCTGCTTTTGTTGGCACATTGTTTGGTCTTCTTATTCACCCCTCATTTCCTCAACATTTTCTTTTTTATTGGCAACAAATTATACAAATAGGGCTGGTAAATTATCAAGAAACAATTGGTGTGGGCGGCGAATGGTACCCAACAGCACTCAGTGATCTTGTCACTTCCTCCATTTTACTCACAACACTTCTTCTCATCAGCATTCCACTCTTTATTCTGACCATCAAAAAACAACCAATATATACTCAAGTTGCGTGTATGATGACGATTATTTTTTTTCTTTTTACAGTCAAGTCTCAACGATATATAGAATATTACGTTCCGTGGGGGTTTCTTTTCTCTGCTCTTAGCTTACACGGAAGCGGCATACTGTATGCATTACCAAAAAAAATCATGGCTATTTCTCGGTCTGTACAACACCCCCTTTATCACGTCACTATTGTTTTTAGTATAGCTTGCATTGGTTTTTTGGTTCCTACTATCATGATCAAAGATGCAAAACGATTATCGCAGGCGCTGCAGGGCGGGATTCCATTTGAACGTTTCTCTGCAGCAGGCATGTGGCTTCGAGAACACAGCACCAAAGGTGACATTGTCTTGCATAATGATTGGGATGAATTTCCGATTCTGTTTTACCGCTCAGCGCGAAATCGATATATTGTTGGTTTAGACCCAACATTTATGTATACATACGACAAAGAATTATATTGGAAGTGGGTACACATTACAACAGGAGAACAAACAGAACAATTGTTTGAGATGATTCAAAATGATTTTCATGCTCGGTTTGTATTTGTAGATCGCGACCATACATCCATGTACCAAAATTTAATAAACGATGGACGCTTTATAATTGCTTACGAAGATTCCGAAGCAACCATTTTTCGAGTGCCACGAACCGTCATTAATAAATAATAAAAAATCGTTGATTTTTTTTCGTATTGCTTCTGCATATCATTTAATATTGATATAATATGTGCCATGGTATCTATTTTTCAATTTGGCAAAAAATATTCTACGATTATATTACTTGGTAGTATTATTATTGTTGCTATTTTTTTGAGAACATGGCAATTACAATCTATTCCGCCTGGATTTGGTTTGGATGAAGCTGCATACGCAAACGATGCATTAGAGACAGCTGAAACAGGTCAATACGCCGCATTTTACCCAGATAATACAGGAAGAGAAGGGTTGTTCATCATCATTGTCAGTGCAGTATTTCAGTTATTTGATTCTGGTATTTGGCAATTACGTATTGTGAGTGCTTGTGCTGGTATTCTCACTGTATTGGGGGTATTTGTTTTAGCTCGAAAACTTACACACGTAATACCTATAGCACTTCTGTCTACCTTTTTTATAGCAGTTTCATTTTGGCCAATAGTGATGAGCCGTATTGGATTTCGCGCAACCTTGACGCCACTTTTTATTGTATGGCTGGGAATATTATATCTGTATGCAAAAGAAAAAAAATCTATTGGTTTATATGTAGCATGTGGCATTTTATTAGGACTGGGTCTATATACTTACCTTGCATTTCGCATGGTTATTGTGCTGATGATTCTATATAGTAGTGTAGAAATATTTTTATCCCCTAAAAAAGAGAGAGCAAAAACGCTCCAACGATGGTTTGCTTTATTTGTTGCGGCAGGAATTATGGTGTTTCCTTTAGCATTGTATTTTTTATATCATCCCTTGGATAGTATTAATCGTGCAATGTCAATTTCGATTATTTTTTCTGATCATCCCGTACAATCATTTTTAATCAATATCATAAAAACATTCGGGATGTTTAATATACAAGGTGATCCGTTATGGATACATAATATTGCGCATGCTCCATTACTCTTGTTGCCTGTAGGAATATTGTTCCTTGTTGGCCTCGCTATCATTGCGTTCAACAAGCATCAGTTGCCTCAAAAACGTTTTATTCGATTCTTTTTATATACATGGCTATGTATTATGTTGTTACCAAGCATGATTACTAATGAACACATCCCAAGTGCTCTCCGTTCTATTGGAGCCATGCCGGTGGTCTATATATTTATTGGTATAGGTGCATGGTATTCGTATATGTATATACAAAAAAAGCTCAAAAAAAAATGGAAAGCAATATTCATTACAGGGAGCCTATTATTTCTTATTGTAATAGGTGGGATAGAATACTATCGATATTTTATTTTTTGGGCGAATACGAAAGGAACGGCATGTCAATACATTGCTTATCATACTCGTATTGCAGAACAATTACGTACTCTTCCGCAAGGAACCACTGCCTATATTATTGTTGATGTTCCTGGGTTGCAGCTTGATGGTTTTTCTCTTGCTGCACAATCACTCTTATTTTTGACACATGGAAATCCGAATGTGGTATTTCTGCATGAAGAAGAGGTAGCTACAGTACCTATGATGCCAAACGATCGTGTGATATCCATTCTACAAGTAGAACAAGAACAAGTATGCGAAAGAAATGAATAAAGTCTAATAAGGTGTCATGCCAGAAAGAAGCAAGGTGACAGCACGCTCTGTATCAATATTTGACTCTGCAGTAACAAACCAAAATCCGGAATGTACTTCCTGTTTTACAGGACCAATGCTGATGGAAAGAGCTACTCCTTCTTGAGGGGACACAACTGGAACAGTTACCATGATATATTTTGATGCACTATATTGCCATGCGTGTGATGGATAAATACCGAACCCAAGTGCAAATATTTTTTCTTTTATCACTTTCTGTTGTGTATCATTCCACTGTAGCCTGATGTATGCATCATCTAATTCTTTTGATTCTTTTTCTTTGGTAAATGCCAAAGTTAACTCTCCCTGTGTTGCATTGACCGATGCATAATTCCAACCTTCAAACCAAATATCATTATTGATTAACTCGTGCACTTCGTGTTGCAACGGAGTACGATCTGAAGTTACAATGGGCAGCAAGGATGGCCGTTTGGGGGTTGGTTTTCCAAACACCACAAGATCCTCTGTTGATTCAATCACAGCAAGTTGATTTTGTTGAACAATCTGTTGCAACCGTTTCCATGCATCTTGCCGTTCTTCAATTGAAAATATTGTCCCATAGCGTAGTAATTCTGAATATTCAAGGAATATCCAATCTATTGATTGCGTGGGCAATGTATATAGCTGTTCGGAAAAATGTTTTTTTCCTTTAAATAAATGCATTGCTGGATATAAGGCACGACGGCGAGAAAGCCTGGGATACAATCCATCAGTTGTCATTATGCCATCATTTGGTTGAACTTCACGAATAATACGATGAATAACTATACGATCGCGTTGCGCAGCAAGCGAAAAAGAGTGTATCATATTCCACCATGGACCGAATATCACAAACATACTTCCATACCATACAATACACGTAACAATAAAATACAGCCGAAGATCGTACTGTTTTGCCCATTCTTTTTTTTGAATAGATTGTATTTTTTGTTCAAAAGCAGCGTATCCATACAGAGCTGCAATAAAAAACCAAGGAATAATAGTTGCAGAATAATGCGCCTTTAATATAGAAATGACCAATAACTTATCAATTAACAAATATAAAATAAGCGGCAATATAGCTGGAAGAATATAACGCAAACGAAAAAGTGGAAAGAAAAAAACACATGCAAAGAATAGAAATAGTAAAGAAAGATGGTCTTTGCCAAACATTATTCCTATTGTTTGAAGTGGGTGAAGCAACATAAATTGTATTGCTTGCCACGGCGTATCCCCCAGCCACGTATAAAAATAAAAAAATTTTACCTCACCCTCTGGAGCAAATTGCGCCCCAATAACCGACATCAATAAAAACCAAAGCACGCTGATCACAATAAAATGTGCGCCGGTAATGCGAATTGATTTCCATATAAGAGTTTTACGCTCTATAAGCATTAAAATTCCCAAACCCACTATCATGAGCGCACATTCTTCACGCACCAACAATAGGAGTACAAAACTACACAGCGCTCCCCAAAATGAATTCTGTTCAATATACCACCATAACCAAAGCGCGAGTGGAATAGCAAAGGGTAAAACGTGAAATTCAAAAAAATTCATGGCTTGAACAGAAGGGTTGAATACATATACTATGGCTGCAATAATACCAATAATTTCTCGTGAATGTTTTGTGTGGGTAATGAATACTTTTTGACTCAGCAGATAGAACGGTATTGCACCAGAACCTAATACAACAGACTGAATAATCAATAATGTTATAGGGTGCTGTACGACCGCATACAAAGGTGCAAGCAGTAACAATATCCACTCACGATGATCCACCAGATATGAATAATCATTGAAAGAATATTCAAACAAACGGCCGTGCACACTGTTCCACAACACCTGATCAAAAATTCCTAAATCAAATGCATTGTACATATCATACCTATATTGCACACTGCTCATGACGATCATCACTAACGTATACACAAATACACACACCCACACGGTGAATGAAATGTGCAAGATAGTTCGTTTTTCTTTATTCTGCATATGGTAAATAGTATATAGAAAAAATCTCAGCATAACAAAAACCCCGCAATACGCGGGGTTAAATATCGTACAGGAAAAACTGTTATACCGTTGTTTCAGTTCCCGTTGCACTTCCCCAATTTGCTAATACCCATGTTGCTGTGCCCCAGGAAGCCATAATAATAAGCAAACCAATCACTGCTGCAACAATTGTTTTTTGCGCTTTTTTTACCTTTTCATCATTACCCGCTGCTGTTAACCATTGGAATCCACCAACGAGAATAAATATCACGGCAATAATAGCAAGGACGCTTAAAACAATGTTGATCACTGAAGTGACAATTTCTACCGGATCATTGCTTCCTAAAGATTTATTCAAATCAGGATAAGCTGTGTTGATTTGTGCAAATGCTGCAGGGGTTGACGCGACAACCCAACCTAAAGTTGTTGCAGCGACGACATTGATTTTATTCATGATCTTCATTGCATCTCACCTCCTTTCATATTGTATAAAATGAGAAAAATATGTCTCATATTTGTAGCTGTACTATAGCAAATAATAAAAATAAGGTCAACAATAACATGCGTATTGATAAACTAAAGCATATATAGTATAATAACTCTATTATAACAGCCTCACTCATTATTATGGCTTTTCTCAAAAAAAAATTTTCTCTTTCACTTTTGCGCAGAGCATTGAGTTCTCTCTGTATTATAACGCTCTGTATTGCACCGTTGACACTTTCGGCTCAGACTTCAAAAATTTTAGAAAAAGGGGGAGTAAGCAAATCAATTGAAAAAACTGGACTAGGCAATAACACACCCACAGAAGTGGTGATTAATATCATCAGTATCACCTTAGGGATACTTTCTGTTATTGCAGTTTCACTTATTATATACGGCGGATTTTTATGGATGACAGCAGCAGGAAATCAAGAACAAGTAAAAAAAGCAATCGGTATTTTAAAGGCAGCAATAATTGGCGTACTGATTATTATAGCTTCTTGGGGTATTACTCTCTATATTATAGACACAGCTCAAATGGCTACCATGCTTCAGCCAGGACACATAAATTCAGAAGCACCTGATACGTTACCTCTCAGCGATTAATAACTTGGATAAAATAATTCTATGTGCTATCATCAAAATCGCAAAAAAAATAAAAAAATAGTCCCAATACTTTTTGGAATATCTTTTTTTCTGCCTTTACAAACGCTTGCCGTTGATTTAATTGATGGTAGCAAAGCAGGAAGCGCAACCGGTCTCGGAACCAGCAGTCCAACAGCTATAGCAATGGTGATAATCGGCGCATTTTTAGGTGTGTTGGGTATTATAGCTGTATCACTTATACTCTATGCCGGATTCAAATGGATGACAGCAGCAGGAAATCAAGAACAAGTAAAAAAAGCTCAAGAAATGTTGAAAAATGCAGTCATTGGTCTACTGATCATTCTTGCTTCCTATGGCATTGCCCTGTATATCTTTAGTATATTAGAAACAGCAACTGGTTTTCAATAATATGAATCAATCTAAACAAGTGCCTCCACAAAAAAAACATACACTTTCTACCTGGTTTTTTCTTTTTGCCATTATAATCGCTACGAGTATTATTGCTACAGCCCCGAGTGCATTTGCCGTACCATTTGATGGTAGCGGCATTTTAAAAGGAGCGGGTCTTCCAGAATCAAGCCTGGAATCTACTGGATATTTGATTATTAAAACATTTCTTGAATTTGTGGGCATCATTGCACTCAGCCTCATTATCTATGGTGGATTTACGATGATGATGGGTGGGACAAGTTCAGAAAAAGTAAAAAAAGGACGAGATATTTTGTTCTGGGCGGTTATCGGGATACTGATTATTTTATCCTCTCTTGGAATTCTCGAATTTTTGGACAGCGTTATATAACCGACACAAAGTAAAACATTTTTGAAAATGAAGGTGTTTTTTTATATCGTTTTATGCTCCGGAAAGAATTTTGAACACCGCAGCAGCAATGCCATAGGAACTAAAGATAAAAATTAACCCAACTGTTGCCCAAACAAGTGTTTCTCTCCCTTTTTTTATACGATCTTGATTCCCGGCCGAAATAAGAAATAAAAAGCCGCCGTATACAAAAAAGAAAAATGCAATAGCGCCTAAAATACTTAAGAATACTTTAATAATATTTCGGATAACACCTGCCGGTGTTTTAGTCTCGCCCAACGGATTCGGTAAATCAGTCACTGTGGGTGAAGCTGCTGGTGTTATGACTGTAGTAGATCCAGGTCCTGTTCCTGCATCAGGGGTGGCTGCAGCAGGTGTAGCGGTTGCTGCAACAGGTGTAGGAGTTGCTTGTGCATGTATCGCAATAGACGGGAAAAAAAGAATTATGAGTAATAATATCAGTATGCTGTATTGTCTCCTCATGGAATGTTTTTTAAAAATAGACATGCCTTGTTGCATAATATTTATTGTTATTCACCACAACAATCTTGCCCCTCAGGACATAACGGATCATAGTTGCCATCACCATCTTCGTCAACTTCAAGTAGAATGGTTCCATCACAATCTACGGGATTCGAAACACATTGATAGCCCATATCTTCACACCGAGAGATACATTTACTTTCAACACACGCTTCACTATCTTCACATTGATTACTCTCTAAACATTCTGGTGTGGTTTCATCACTGGTGGGTGATATTGTCGGCGTTGGCAATTTTACATCACAAATGGTATCCCACCGCTCTCCACTGCCAATACCGGTAAATAATTTTGCTACCATATCTTTCCCTTTTTCAGCACTAGAACCAACTGTACTTCCCATAAATCCGGAAATAACAAGGTTCACCATCATATAACCCATAAACACAAACACCAGCCCAATAAGAGAACCGGTAATCACTTGCGTGCCCTTTTTCACGCGCTCCCCGTTTCCGCCAGAAACAAGCCACCAAAATCCTCCAAGAATAAAGGTAAACAACAAGACCGCACTTAACAACTCGGTTGCTAACTTTGACGCATTATGAAACAATTGTAAAATTTCACAGGTACTGCAATCACCATTTCCCCGTGCACACGAAGGCAAAAGAGTTGCTGCATGAGCTGTCGTTGCCGGCATCCATACAAACAGCGCTATCGCACAGGTGATGATAAAACGTTTCATATGTATTTTTAATCCTTTTTTTGTAGAGTTAATTGTACCTTTGAAGCGGCAATGCCCACAATTTCTTCCAAGGTGCTCTCTCGTTTATTTGCCGCATCAACCATATCTGTAAATGCCGTAACCATAGCATTGGGGTCAATTCCATGATACCACGATTTCGCTGTTAACGCTTGTGTTGCAAACACACTCATGAGTGGATCCTCTTGTTTTTCAGCAACTAATGAAAGCAGTGCGGGTACACGCTTTGTGGTTTCTATAAACGTTTTTACTTGTTCCCCTCCTGTCGCAAAATTGATAAAATTCCAAGCGTGGTCACTATTTTTGCTTTTTACATATACAGCCTCCACAGAATAGTTTGCAATATTGATTGGATTATCTGCATTCAGTTGTGGTAACTTTGTATAAGAAAAATTTAAATTCGGAGCTCGGCGTTCAATTTCTGGAATGTCTTGATGATACCCAAAATAAAATGCCAAATTTCCTTGAGTAAATACTTCTAGAGCATCCAATTGATCATCATTCCAGCTATATGTTTTCCATGTCGGATTACTAAATTTAGTATAAAAGTCGAGAGCTTCAATGCCTGGTTTTCGTTGATTTTCAATTTCATCAGCAAAGCCTGTATGCCCACTCTCTGCCATCACTGCTCCATTTTGGATCATTATTGCAGAAAGAACATCATTAAAATAAGGAATGTTTGATGCAGTACCCAAAGCGGTTGCAGGCAATACCACCTTTCCTTCATCGTCTTTTTTAACAATGGTTTGTACAGCATTTTTAAATTCTTCCCAATTTGTTGGCGGAATAGCAATTTGTGCTTTAGATAATAAATCGCGATTATAAAATAATGCAATAGTGTCCATGCTTAATGGTAGCCCATAAATCTGGTCATTGAATACCACATCAGAAGTAACAACATCAACAAACTGATCACGCAATCGTACTGGTGATGGAAATACAATCTTATTTGCTTTCACAATCAGTTCTTTTTTCATGAACGATTTTTTTACATACGAAGTAGTCAGTTGTACAGAAGTAGGCATGGGAGAAATAAGCTCTGTAAATCTTCCAAGCCGCCAATTTGGGACAGAAAAAATATCCGGTCCTTCTCCTTTGGCCCACGCATCAAATAACGCATCTTCGTATTCTTCTTTTTTGAACGTTCGAAATGAAAAAGAAACATGCGGATATGCAGCAGTATATTCCTCTGCAATAGTTTTAAGAGCACCGGTGGTGTCTTCTGATCGCCATACAACGAGTGTGATTGGTTCTGGAGGAGGTAATTTTTTTTGAAAACAGGATGCCCCAACAGTCAACAATACTATGGCAAGACCAGCAAACCCAATCATGAATCGCATGGCTCGTATATGAGTAAAAAATACTTTATATGATTTCATACAATAGGATCAAGATACTTCTTACTATATTCTCGCAGTTGTTCTCCCATTTCTGGGTGTTGTAATGAAAAAGCAATAATCGCTTTTAAATATTCTACTTTATTTCCGCAATCACGATAGGTACCATTATACACTTTCGCAAATACTGATTGTTTCTTCAGTAACGTACGAATACCGTCTGGAAGCTGAATTTCTCCACCTGCTCCTGGTTTCGTTTGTTCTAACTCTTCAAAAATTTCTGGAGTGAGTAACCACCGTGCCACAGCAGCAAGTTGTGAAGGCGCTTCATGCGGTTTTGGTTTTTCAACTATATCTTTAATTTGCGTCACTCCCTCTTCTAACTGTTTTAATGGATCAATAACTCCATATCGATTCACTGCTTCTTTTGGTACCTCAACAACACCCAATACTGAACCACCATATTTCTCATATACTTCAATAAGTTGTTTTGCGGCAGGAATAGTTGATTCTATAATGTCGTCTCCACCGAAAACAATAAATGGCTCTCCGGCAACGGCATCTTTTGCTTGTAATACTGCATGCCCTAATCCTAATGGTTCATCTTGATGTACATACACAAACTGTGCCATTTGATGAAGTGATTGAATAGTAGAAAGTTCTGTGTCTTTCTGACGTTGTTTTAAGAATGTTTCCAGACCGGAATTACGCTCAAAATGATCTTCGATAGCGTTTTTATGTTCACTGGTAACAAAAATAATTTCTTCGATACCCGAAGCAACAGCCTCCTCAACAATATATTGAATTACCGGTTTATCAATAATAGGTAATAACTCCTTTGGAATGGCCTTTGTTGCCGGTAAAAATCGAGTCCCAAAACCAGCGACAGGGATAACAGCTTTTCGAACACGTTGTTTTTTGCTCATACATTTATTATACGATGTATTACTGAATATGCAACAGACCCTTCTTGATTGCTTGAAAAGAGTATTAAAGAGCAGTATGATACCTGTTATGAAATCCATGCAAATCAAATTACAACCATATGAACAAGTGCTCTATGAAGGGTTTGCAAATCATTTTCAAAAGTATATCGGCATAACAGGAAAATTATTTCTCACCAATGATCGGCTCTATTTTGTAACACATCCGTTAAACTTTCAACGATACACACTTTCATTGCATCTCTCTGATATAGAATCTATAACATTGAAAAATAACCTCAAATTTTTTACCCATGGATTATGTATTCATTTAAAGAGTGCTCATACATATAATTTTGCTGTTTGGCGCCGCAAAAAATGGAAAATTCTAGTTGAATCCGCGATGCAACGTATTGTGCAATGAGTATGGGCGCAAAATATTGCGCCCCTCCAAATTATTATTGTGCCCTCGCCACGAATCGAACGTGAATTGGAGGTTCCGGAAACCCCAGTTCTATCCTTTAAACTACGAGGGCGTATACCACAGCATACCGCAGTTTTACAAAAAGGCAACATTTTCCACAACGTGCAGATTGAACGGGTATAGACAGAAATGCATGGCTGTGTTACATGTATGTAGCTTCAAAGAAGCAATTTTTAATAAAAGGAGGGTGTGATTCCCTCCTTTTTTTTAGGAGGTGCGTATGCAAAAAATTAGAGTCAAGCCAGGAGCAGTGGTTGAGGTCCAGTTGGGACCTCCGCCGAAAAAAGGCGAAACCCGACAGGGAATCGCCATTCAGATCGGCGGCGGGATTTTTCCCGCCAAAAACAACAGCGCGGAGGGAAAAACTGAAGAAAAAGCGGAAAAAAACGCGGCCTGAAACAGGCCGCAACGGAGGAATTTTTTGAGGGCGTCGGCATCAAGCCACGCCCTTCTTTATTTACTCAAAAATCTCATACGTAATTACTCCCTGGGCGATCGGCATCCGTCGCAGCGGGACTCGAGAATTGAGCGGCCATGGTGTCCCGAGTGTAACGAGGGACGAGCGAGATTCGAGCGTCAGTGACGAGCCTCGGAGGGGCGAGGAGCGCCGCAAGGCAAGATACCCGCGCAAAACAATGCCTTGCTTTTTTATTGATCTCTTAATTTTCCGGTCAGCATTTCAGTTGCAATTTCAGGGTTTACTTTTCCTTTGGTTTCTTTCATCACTTGCCCAACTAAGAACATTAATGCTTTTTGTTTTCCATTTTTATAATCTGCAACAACGCTGGGGTTTGCGGTAATAATGCGGTCTACTACTACCTCAATATCTCCGGTATCGGACATTTGCTCCAGATTATGTTCTGCCATAATTTGGCTGGGGTCTCCACCATTTTCATACATCACACGCAAAATTTTCTGGCCAGCAGAAGAATTGATACGTTTTTCATAAATAAGGGTCAAAAGTTCTGCAAAATTTTCGGGTGTAATGCTTACTTCTTGCATTGCATTTCCTTTTTCTTTCATCAACTTAAATAATTCAGAAGTAATCCATGAGGTAGTAATACGCCCGAGTTTTTTTCGATACTTTTTCCATATTTCTTTATCAGAACCCTCTGTATCATCCAACGAATTCAGCCAACCTCGTAACTCTGAAATGATATTTTCAAAAAATTCCGCAACCAGAGGGTCAGCAGTTAACACACGCGCATCATAAAAGCTTAATTCAAATTCATTCACAAAACGAAGACGTTTTGCATACGGTAATTCCGGTAAATGTTCACGCAATTGTTCAATTTCTTCATTTGTACGCACAATAGGTGGAATATCCGGCTCTGGAAAATAACGATAATCTGCAATACCTTCTTTCGTTCGTTGCTCAATAGTCATTTCACGCTGGTCATCCCACCCCCTTGTTGTAGTTGTTTGAGGTGCCTCAAATTTATCCCATAGTGCTGCCTGACGTTCGATTTCATAATTTATGGCACGTTCAATAGAACGAAATGAATTCACGTTTTTAATTTCTGTTTTTGGGTAGAGCGCTGTATCACCCATAGGACGCAAGGAAACATTCACATCACAACGCATTTCTCCTTTTTCCATATCTGCTGTTCCTGCACCAATATATCGAGCAATTTGTTGTAATTCTTGCGCAAACATTTTTGCTTCTTGGCTTGATCGCAAATCTGGCTGTGTAACTAATTCAACCAATGGTGCACCCGCACGATTAAAATCAGCTAATGTTGATCCATCCTTGGTGTGTTTCAGTTTGGCCGTGTCTTCTTCGAGGTGTAATCGTTCAATGCGAATATGTTTTGTCGTTATATCATCTGGCAGAATTTCAATAAATCCGTGTGTCGCAAGCGGTTGATCAAACTGAGATATTTGATATCCTTTTGGTAAATCAGGGTAAAAATAATTTTTTCGGTCAAATTTTGTATATGATGCAACCGTACAATTTAATCCCAATGCAAGAAGAGTGCCTAATCGAATAGCCTCATTGTTTACTTGAGGAAGAGTGCCGGGGTGCCCAAGACAAATAGGACAAGTATATATATTTGGTTCTTCTGCATCGCTATTTGTTGTACCACAAAACATCTTCGTTTTTGTATTCAGACGAAGGTGAATTTCTAAACCAATAATTGCTTCGTATTCTTGTTTCATATATCCATTTTGTATAGACGCTCTGACGGAGCGTCTTCTACGAATTATACTAATCCTGTACTGCCAAAGCCCTCTATCCCGCGAGTGGAAGATTCGTCGAGCTGAAGAACTTCCTCAATTATAGGCGAAAGTACGGATTGAATCAATAGTTGGGCAATTTTTTCACCGGCAAGAATGGTAACAGGCTGAGAAGAAACATTTAATACAATGACTTTAATTTCTCCTCGGTAACCTGCGTCTACAACACCAGAAAGGGTATGAATGCCATCATGCAACGCTCGTCCACTTTTATCCCAAATAAGCCCAACGCATCCATTCGGAATCTGCATCGCAATACCGGTTGCAACTGCTTTGCGTTCTCCTGGTTGTAACGTAACCTCAACAACTGTATATATATCCATACCGGCATCATCGGCATGTGCGTATGCAGGAATTTTTGCATCAGAGTGTAATTTCTGAATAAGTATTTTCATTTGAATAAATGAGTTATGTGAGTTAATACCTCTTGATGTACATCTGGCATTGGCCGATGAGAATCAATGGTAACCCAATGTGGTTGTGTCTTTGACAGCTCTAAAAAATAAGCCCGCACTTTTGCATGAAATTCCATTTTTTCTTTGTCTAATCGATTCATTATAACTTCTTTTTGAATCTGCTTTCGAGCGATGCCAATCATCGGATCAACATCTAAATACAGGACAAGCTCTGGTTCAAGATTCTGCCGCGCATACTGTTCCATTGCTGTAATGAGCTCCGCAGGTGCAAGACCACGAGCACCAATTTGATATGCCAGTGTAGAGCCAGTAAACCGATCACAAAGCACCACTGCCCCTTGTTGCAAATGCGGAAGAATAAACTCCTGAACATGCTGCGCACGATCCGCCAAAAACAACAATAATTCTGTTTGAGAAAATATTGGAGTAGAATATGTTTCTAACAACAGTGCACGAATTTTTTGACCCAATTTTGTACCACCTGGTTCGTGAGTTGTTACCACGGTCATGCCTTTTGCACGCAAATATTCTGCACATTGGTTCATGGCGGTAGTTTTTCCGCTTCCCTCACCTCCTTCAAATACAATAAAATTTTTTTTATTCATGGTGCGCTTTTTTTAATGGTAATGGTCTGTCTTGAATATATTCAATACCTAATTTAAGCGCAATCTCTGCTTTTTGTAATTCAGCTCCCAAATCCATTGCATGCACGAAAACTGAAACACCTTCATTACTGGCAATATGATTAAAAATGCCCATTGCCGTTTTTCCAGAAATCATATCAATTTTTCGACCTTCAGGACTGAGATGCGTTACTTGAATTTCTTTTCCGGGAACAACTTTCACAACATAATTGCCACGAGGATCTTGCTCGCACGGTAATTTTGGATACTGTTTTTCCACAATTTCTTTTGCTTTGACATAATTTTCTTCATAAATATGGGCCGAGCTTGAAACAATGGTCAACGACCCAATGGCAACCCCAACCGCAGTTGCAATTTCTTTTTGTGTGGCGCGTAATGCCAACGCATTTTCAGGCCACGCACGGAACATGTCGTTTGAACGAAAATATACTGTAAGGTATAACTTATTATATTTCACTTCTGCTTGTATTAAATCAAGGCATGGGGGGTTAGCCGCTTCGTTATCTACTTGTACATTCCACGTCACAGCAACAGCCTGGCGTGACCATGGCGCTTTTTTCAACTTTTCAATCATAGTGTGAATTTGATTCACTCCGTTATGGTTGCGCAAACGCATACCATACGTATAGGTAACAGATGGAACTGGATCAGCAGTGAGTACTTGTTGTTTATAGGTATCGTAATGCTCTTTTGTAAATTGAAAATACGGTGCATATACAATATTGTCTGGGTCTTCATCAGTTATCACGGTCACCACATTCAACAATTCTTGTTGTGTCGCATTGTTGTGATTTGAACGTTTCACTTCACCAAAACGTAAAATACCATGCAATACTTTTGGCCACACATCGGCAACTAATTTGCCCCGATACATATATGTTGATTCTTCTGATGGAAACCATTCTGTTGAGATTTCTGGTTCTGGAAACAGTTGTGGTTCTGCCCATGGGGTAATGTCTTGTGTGCAAGAATCTAAAATAGGTTGAATTTCGTCTGCACGCATGACGCCGCGTTTATCAATAAGCTCTACATTTTTTCGAAATAATTCAATGGATTCTGATGAAATTTCCTTTTCCACATATGCTTCTGGTTTTCCAATCACTTTCCCTTCATCATCTACGCCATTCTCTATGAGTTTTGCTAATGCATCAGCAGAACCAATACGATCTTGACCGCAGAGCACAATGGTACGAATCGTCGGGTTTGCTAAGACGTTCCGTAACAATGGGTTAATACCAGTATTCGAATAAAGCTGCCCCATCACCCGATAGGTGTCTTTATTCAGCTTTTTTTCTAAAAGAGTTCTTGGCGTCCAGAGTGTGGCAACACCAACACTCGATTGTTCGCTTCCAAGAGTAAGTGTATCTGCAAAATAAATAGGCCATTTTTTCACTTTCATATTGCCCTTAGTATACCAAAAAATACCTTAAAAACCAAAATTGATGCTTCTTCTTATTTCTTTGCAGCGGGTCCTGCCGCCCTCCGCATCCCATCGTGCTCGACACTGCGCGCGATGGGAGCCCTGCTACGGCGTCACCCGCTTATGATAAAACATCAAAGATGCGGTCGATCTCAGAAAAAAGATGCTCTTTTGAAGAGTTGTTCATAATCACAAATTCAGATTTTTTTCGCAATGCTTCAATGTTTTGTTCGGTGACTGCATTTTCTTCTGCTTTGAACTGCTCAAATGTCATATCCTTTTCCCCTTCTTTTTCACCGCGTTCTAATGCTCGCTTATAGCGCATGTCTAACGGAGAATCAATAAACAATAAATAAAAATTTGGAAGTGCTGCAAAAATATCTACTTCCTTTGGCATACGAATACCATCAATAATGGCTAACGAATCATGAGCTTTCTCAATATCGTGCTTACGCACTCGTGCAAAAATATCTTCACCAAATGCCTGGCGCATTGCTGTTGCAACCGAAATCATGTTTGCGCGAGTTTTTGGAAGATATACGCGATTGACAATATCAATAATAACCCCAGACATAGAATACACTCGCGCTCCTTTTTGTTCTTCTATATATGTTGCGACAGTTCCTTTACCGGATAATTTGGGACCGACCAATCCAATAATCATACGTTATTTATCAATACTCAATTCGACTTTTTTTTCATACCGATCAGCAACATCATCAGCAAAAACTTGCGCCAAATATTCATTCCATCCTGCTGCTGGTTTGTATAACACCACCTCCAGCCCGGCTTCTTTTAAATAATCCACTACTACAGCATTTCGATACAATTTCCAAATAACAATGCGCGTAACACCGGCTGCAACTACATATTTTGCGCAATGAATACACGGGCTATAGAGTGTATAGAGCGTAGTTCCTTCGGTTGAAGCGCCACCAATCACTGCCGCTTGTAAAATCGCATTATGCTCGCCATGAATGGTACGCACACAATGACCATCTTCCAATAAGTGTCCGGCATCATCGCAATGTGGCAGACCTTGAGGAGCGCCGTTATACCCGGTTGATACAATACGCTTATTTTTTACTAATACCGCACCAGCATCTAACCGATCACATGAAGCGCGCGTTGCGACAATACGTGCAATGGCCATAAAATAATCATCCCATGAAGGGCGAAAACGTTGTGGTGATATTTTCGAGGTAGACATAATTATTTGTGAAACAAAAAGGGCAGGTCATCACCCGCCCAACTATGTTTTTTATGATCCGATAGAAATACGAACACCGGGACCCATGCTGGAAGAAACGGTCACCGCACCAATAAAGATTCCTTTTGCTTCTGCTGGTTTTGCTTTTCGAAGAGATTCAGTAAATGCTTGAATATTTTCAATAATCTGTTTTGCTTCATACGATACACGGCCAATAAGCAAGTGTACATTTCCACTGTCGTCACTGCGAAACGCTACTTTTCCTTTTTTGAGTTCAGTGACCATTTTTTTGACATCTGGTCCTACTGTTTCCGTACGTGGGTTTGGCATTAAACCCTGTTGGCCTAAAATTTTTGCAATTTGACCAATTTTTTTCATCATATCCGGTGTTGCAACCGCAATATCAAAATTACATTTTCCTGTTTTTTTAATTTCTGCGATAACTTCTTCGGTGCCAATCACATCTGCACCTGCTTCACGTGCTTCTGCTTCTTTTGCAGGGCTCACAAACGCTGCAACGCGTTTTGTTTTGCCTGTTCCATGTGGCAATACCACTGTTCCACGCACTACCTGTTCAGATTTTTTTGGATCAATGCCGAGTTTGATATGAATTTCTACACCAGCATCAAATTTTACTGGATTTTGTTTCAAAATCTTGATCGACTCTTCCAAAGAATATACATGACCTGGTTCCACTTGCTTCACAGAAGCAGTATATCGTTTTGATCTTTTCATAATTTTTTGGTGGTGCAAACGAGCCCTTTTTCGACTCTCCCACTATTGTTAATAATTTAGTCTCACTTTCTATACCGCGGGCAGAGCCTGCGGGAAAACCCATTCAATGCAATAGCGTAAGCGTGCATTGAATGGCGTTTTGACCGCAGGCGATAGACCCACGGTGAATAAAATTTTTCAATCTTTTACTTCGAGACCCATCTGGCGAGCAGTACCTTCGATAATTTTCATTGCTGCTTCCACATCATTGGCGTTCAAATCCGGCATTTTTGTTTCTGCAATTTCTCGAATTTGAGCTTTTGTTACTGTGCCTACCTTGTCCTTCAACGGATTTCCTGAACCTTTTTTAATATTGGCTGCTTTTTTTAACAACTCTGCTGCTGGAGGAGTTTTGATAACAAAATCAAACGTACGGTCATCATATACATTAATAACAACTGGCAAAATATCGCCACGTTTGTCTTTTGTTTTTGCATTATACTGCGTACAAAAATCTTGAATATTTAACCCATGTTGACCCAGTGCTGGCCCAACTGGCGGAGCAGGTGTTGCTGCTCCTGCAGGGATTTGTAGTTTAATTTGTGTCTTTAATTCTGGCATATAATTATATTTTGTTAATAACTTCCATAGAAGCCTGGAAATTAGATTTTCTTCACCTGTAATGAGTCGAGTTCTACCGGTGTTTCACGACCAAACATCGCTACCATCACTTTCACCTTTCCACGATTCGTATCCACTTCTGAAACTTTTCCTTCCAATTCTTTAAATGGTCCATCCACAATCCGTACAGTTTCACCAATCTGTACATCAATAGCATAGGAAGGTTCTTCAATACCCATGCGGCGTTCTAAAGATTTCATCTCTTTTTCATCAATAGGAGTTGGATTTGTGCCAGTACCAATAAATCCGGTCACATTTGGTGTATTACGCACCACATACCAAGAATCATCGGTCACCACCATGTTTACTAATACATATCCTGGAAAAATTTTCTCCTCTACTACTTTACGCTTTCCATTTCTAATTTTTATTTTTTTCTCTTTCGGAACAATCACATCAAAAATTTTGTCCTCCATGCCGAGTGATTCAATACGTTGACGCAGGTTATGCGCCACGTTTTCCTCATATCCTGAGTAGGTATGAATCACATACCAGCGACGTCCATGTTGAGCAGTTTGTTTTGGCATACGTTATAATAAAATTTCTAACACTTTATTCATAATAAAATCAAGCGCACCTAAGAAAATGGCAAATCCTATACTAAACCAAATAACGGTTAAAGATTTTCGCCATGTTTCTTCTTTGGAAGGCCATGTCACCTTTTTCATTTCTTGTATGGCTCCTTTAAAATAGCCAATAACAGGATTTCCCTGTTCTAATTGTTGTTTTTCTTCCATATAAATGAATGCTACTTAAAAAACCCTTTCCCGGGCTTTGAAATAAGTATACATCAGCAAAAATCATTGTCAATACACACCTCTACCATGCAGAATCTTTTAATTTCAACCAGTACCCGATGTAATTAAATGCAATATGCATAAACGGCCCTAGTGTTATAATAACTAACCAAATAACTGGTGTAAAGTTGAAAAACAAAATAGCAATAATCGCTGCACCCAATAAAAAATCAATTTGATCAAAGGGAAACCAACTTCTTCCAGGCGAAACACGAAATCGCCGTTTAAAAAAAGATTTTATCAAATCCCCCATTATTGCTCCAAATGAAAACAGAAATCCAAACCACCAGGGAAGAATAGTAATATCAAACACCAACCACGAAAACGCCGCAGGAAACTGCCAAGCAGCCGCATACTGAATCAAGAAAAAAATACCTCCAAAGAGTGTGGCAAAAATCAATCCTCGCCATGTTTTATGATCGCCAAATAGCGGCTTGCCCCACAATGTGCGCCCCGAATCTACTGGCCGCGCAAGCCACACAAATTGATTTTTCACCAAAACTGGCGCCATATTCGCAATACCTGCAGGTAAGAAAAAATAAAACAATTTTGTAATAAGCAGCAACGTATTCACATGTTCAATTATATCTTATAAATCTAAATTTGCCGATTTTGCATGGGTTTGAATAAAGCGTTTACGAGAAGGAACGTCAGTACCCATTAATATGTCAAAAATCTCATCAGCTTTTGTTGCGTCTTCAAGCGTAACTTGTAATAATACACGATTACCAGGATCCATGGTTGTTTCCCACAACTGACTTGGGTTCATTTCACCTAACCCTTTGTAGCGTTGAATGGAAATACCGCCCACTTTTTCGCCCATGTCTTGTGAGCCTGCATCTTTTGTTTCAGAAGAGTTTTCTAAAACAACAGCAGCAGTTGCAACAGTTTTTTCTTTTGCCGCTTTCCCTTTTTTCTCTTCTTGTTCTGCTAACATGGTAGTGAGAACTTTTTCTTTCTCTTCATCAGAAAAAGCGTAACGTACATCTTTTCCTTTTTGTAAACGGTACAGTGGAGGTTGCGCAATATACACGTGCCCCGCAGTAATCAGCCCTTGTAAATGGCGGTAAAAAAAGGTCAGAAGCAATGTGCGAATGTGTGCTCCGTCAACGTCAGCATCGGTCATAATAATAATGCGATGATAGCGCAACTTTTCCATGGTAAACATTTCGCCAATATTGGTACCTAATGCAATAAGGAGCGATTTGATTTCATTGTTGGCTAACATTTTATCGAGGCGCGCACGTTCCACATTCAAAATTTTTCCACGCAGTGGCAAAATAGCCTGAAATTCACGGTTACGCCCTTGTTTTGCGCTACCTCCTGCAGAATCTCCCTCTACAATATAAATTTCACTCTGCGATGCATCACGAGAAGAACAATCAGCCAATTTCCCGGGTAATGTCATTCCTTCCAAAGCGCCTTTTCGAAGCACCGTATCACGTGCTGCACGCGCTGCTTCGCGAGCTTGTTTTGCTAACAAACATTTTCCCAAAATTTCTTTTCCATCACGCGGGTGCTCTTCCAAATATATGCCAAAATATTCCGCAAAAATGCTTTCAACCACTGGGCGCACTTCTGCATTCCCTAATTTCTCTTTTGTTTGACCTTCAAATTGCGGTTCTGGAATTTTAATAGAAACAATAGCAGTGAGGCCTTCACGAACATCTTCTCCACCTAAGTTTTCATCTTTTTCTTTCAAGTATCCTTGTTTGCGAGCATAGCTATTGAGTGTGCGGGTAAGCGCAGTACGAAAACCAATTAAGTGAGAACCACCTTCGATGGTGTGTATATTATTTGCAAATGATAATAACGATTCGTTGTAATCCTTGGTATATTGCAGCGCGATTTCCACTTTAATATTTTCTGCATCTTTTTCAATGTAAAACACCTCTTCTTGCGCGCTATCTTTTGTACGGTTGATATGTTGCACATACGATTTAATGCCACCTTCAAAATAGAATGCATATGTTTGAGTGTCGTCTGTTCGTTCATCACGAATATTGAGGTGAATACCTTTGGTCAGATATGCCTGTTGACGAAGATGATCAATAATATATTTCCAATCAAATTCCGTTACAGTAAAAACCGTTCTATCTGCTTTAAATGAAATTTTTGTGCCCGTACCTTTTGCCGGTTTTACTGCATGCACATTCTTTTTTGCTTTTCCGCGCGCATATTCTTGCATCCATAACTTTCCATCGCGTTTTACTTCTGCAACCAATTCTTCTGAAAGCGCGTTCACTACTGAAACACCCACACCATGCAAACCACCAGATACTTTATATCCACCGTCACCAAATTTACCACCGGCATGAAGCACTGTGAGTACTGTTTCGAGGGTTGATTTTTTTGTTTTAGGGTGTTTTTCAACCGGAATACCACGACCATTATCTTCTACTGAAACCCAGCCATCTGGAAGAAGCGTAATATCGATTTGATTACAGTGCCCGGCCATTGCTTCATCAATAGAGTTATCAACCACTTCCCAAATAAGATGATGCAACCCTTTATGCGCTGTATTACCAATATACATGCCTGGGCGCTTGCGGACGGGTTCTAACCCTTCTAAAACGGTTATTTGTTTTGCGCCATATTCTGACGTAGCTTGTTGCTTGTTTTTTGCCATAGTTTGCGAAAAATCATTAAAAAACTGATCGATTTGCAGTATACCATGAATGCGAGTAAATGACAAGAGGATTTGAATGTAAAAATATTGCTAATATTAGCTAAAATTTTATGTTGCCTGCGCTCTTTTTTTATATGTACACATAGTAGATCTTATATTTTTAATACTATATGTGTATAAGATTCTTGACAATAACAATTTATTTGTAGTAGAGTTTTGCTCAATCTGATACCTTCATTTTAAAAAATGATATCTATTATCAGGTTTTTTTATACCTAAAAACGTTATTTTTAGGTATGGAACATTGACAATTGAAGGAATCACAATAATTCTATTCCCTCTTTAAAAAAGAGAAGTTTTTTTTTGGGGTGTTCTGCATTTTGCAGCATACGTATTATGTTCGCGGGTTCTGCTTGTCTATGGTGGCATCCATTCAATTTCATGCACGCTTGCGCTATTGCATTCAATTGAATGGCGCTTCTTCACAGAAAACAGAAATCCAGTACCCGTTCACATCTATACTTTTTTGTTTTTTGTATGCTTCAGGATGCAGAATACCCACTCTTTTCGTTGAGAATGATCTCGATTGAAAGAGCAAAAACTTTTCTGGGGGTGAGTTTGCTGGCGCGTGCACCTTTTGCCAGCATGGGTTTAAAACTCTCTCAACGCGCTTGCTAAGAAAGGAATCACAATGAAGATTCAGCGCGTTTTTTCGGGCCTGTCCTCGATCTGTCTTTTTTTGTCGCTGGCAGG
>DATDUS010000014.1:0-7022 GCA_035290285.1 Patescibacteria group bacterium | reverse complement strand
TCTCGGTTGGGGCTATTGAAGAAAGTCGGTCAACGAAGACGTTTAATGCGTTATTTTAAGAGAGAAGACGTCAAAGGATATCAAAAATTGTTGGAAGCACTTAAATTGAAGGACAATGTATAAATGTGCGACTCATGAATCTCTAAAATCTGGATAGATACGCTCTATCCAGTTTTAGGTATTTATGGGAATAATTATTGCTCTATTACCAAAATTTATTATTAATATATTAAATAATTCGCCTACACACGATTAGACTTCAACAAAGCAGAAGTCTGCGGTGTGTGGGTGAAGAAGAAATCATTATAATATGCAAAACACTCAAATGCACAATACACAAACGTTTAAAAAGGAGTGGGGTGGAAAAACTCTCTCCATTGAAACTGGCAAACTTGCTGGGTTTGCGAATGGATCTGCAAAAGTACAATATGGGGATACAGTGGTACTCGCTACAGTTACTATGTCTAAAACCGTGCGTGAAGGTACAAATTTCTTTCCCCTTATGGTAGATTATGAAGAAAATCTGTATGCAGCAGGTAAAATTAAAGGCTCACGTTTTATTAAGCGTGAAGGTCGACCTTCAGATGAAGCTGTTCTGAATGCACGTATTACGGATCGTTCACTTCGCCCGCTTTTCGATTATCGTATTCGCAATGATGTGCAAATGGTCTTGAATGTTCTTTCTGTTGATCAAATAAATGAACCGAATTTTATTGCACTTATTGCTGCTTCTGCTGCACTTTCTATTTCCAATATTCCATGGGATGGTCCAATTGCAGGTTTAACCGTTGCATATGCAAACGGTGAATATACCTTAAATCCAACACCAGAACAAAAAGAACAAGCAGAATTATTTATGCTTCTTGCAGTACGCGCAGGTGAAATCGTGATGATTGAAGCAAAAGGAAAGCAGGCAAATGAAGCAGTCGCCATGGGAGCGCTCACGTTTGGATTAGAACAAGGTCAACCAATAGTTGAACTCATTGCAGATATGCAGAAAAAAATTGGAGTACCGAAAGTCGAACCAATGATTGCAACACTTACCGAAGAAGAAAAAGCTATGCACACCACAGTAGAAACGAAAGCAAAAGAATATTTAGAGAAAAATATTGAATCACTTTTTGGAATTCGTTCAAAAGAAGAACGTCAAGAAAAAGAAGATCAAGTACGCACAGCACTTCTCGCATTATTCGAAACAGCAGAGGAGAAAGCAGCGGCATCGATGATATTTGATGAGCAGTATGAACAAGAATTTCGAAAACTTACCTTAGAAAAAAGCATTCGTGTTGATGGTAGGGCATTAGATGAGGTTCGGGCACTATATTGTGAAATAGATATCCTCCCCAGAACTCATGGTTCTGCATTGTTCCAACGTGGAGAAACTCAAGTATTATCTACCATTACTTTAGGAGCGCCTGGAGATGCGCAAATTATTGATGGTATTGAACCAGAATGGACAAAAAGGTTCATGCATCACTATGATTTTCCACCATTTTCGGTCGGTGAAGTGAAACCAATGCGTGGACCATCACGCCGCGATATTGGTCATGGCATGCTGGCAGAAAAGGCGCTTGAATCAATGATTCCGCCAAAAGAAGAGTTTCCCTATACTATTCGTACGGTTTCAGAAGTGCTTATGTCTAATGGTTCTTCATCTCAAGCTTCAGCATGCGCCTCTTCCATGGCTCTGATGGCTGCGGGTGTTCCTATAAAAGAAATGGTCGCCGGTATTGCTATGGGATTAATTACCACAGAAGATCGCAATACATATAAAATATTGACAGATATTCAAGGTATTGAAGATCATTCTGGAGATATGGATTTTAAAGTAGCAGGAACCACAAATGGCGTTAACGCCATTCAGTTAGATATTAAGCTGGGCGGAATTACACTTGCTATATGTAAAGATGCGCTTGAAGGAGCAAAAAAAGCGCGTTTGAGTATTTTAGAAGAAATGAAGAAAGTCATTGCAGAGCCTCGTAAAAAATTATCGCAGTATGCACCACGTATTGAAGTGTTGAAAGTGGATCCAGAAAAGATCGGGGACATTATTGGGCCAGGCGGAAAAGTGATTAATGGTATTATTGATGAAACAGGCGTTGATATTGATATTGAAGACGACGGCACAGTCTTTATTACTGCAGTGAATGAAGAAGGGATGAAAAAAGCAAAAGCAATGGTTGAAATGATTACTCGTGATATTGAAGTTGGGCAAGAATTTGAAGGAGCAATCACCCAAATTGTGAAGGATAGAAATTCGGGAAAAGAAATTGGCGCCATTGTTGATTTAGGCGGTGGTAAAGATGGAATGGTACACATTTCCAATGTGGCACATAAGCGCATTGCAACAATTACCTTTGGTTTGCATATTGGTGATATGGTAAAAGTAAAAGTAGTTGAGGTAGATAAAGAAAAGGGACGTATTGGCTTATCTCGTAAGGAACTCATTGCACATGGTAGTCCTGACCCCTTATTTGATGCTGCACCTGAAGCTCCATCAACCGGCTTTGGTGGTGGGGGAAGAAATAGTGGTGGTTTTCAAAAAAGGTTCAATCGCAACTCTTCCTTTCAACAAAATTCTTCATCATCAGCGAATACTAAGCATTAATTTGTACAGTATATGCTCGGATTACTCTTTGTAGTTACTGGTCCGTCTGGAGCTGGAAAAGATTCGGTGATAGAAAAAGCACGTGAATTACAGCTTGATTTTGGTATGATTACAACAACTACGACGCGTGCTATGCGACCAGGAGAAGCAGAAGGGAATCCGTATTATTTTTTACAGCGCGAAGAATTTGAACGGCGTGTGCAAGGCGGAGAATTTGTTGAATGGGCAGAAGTATACGGTAACCTCTATGGCGCAACAAAAATAGAGGTAGAACGTGTTCGTAAGCAACATGCAGTAGTTATTGTACGAGTTGATCCGCAAGGAGCTCGAGCATATAAAAAGATGATTCCTGAAACTATTACTCTTTTTATACAGCCGCCATCATTTGAATTTTTGGAAAAGCATTTGGTGGATCGAGCAACAGATTCGTCAGAAGTCATTCAACAGCGTTTAGAAGTTGCTAAAACAGAACTCCAAAATCTTCATCAATGGGATTATTTAATCATGAATGAAGAAGGAAAGTTACATGAATCAGCACAGGCTCTTATTTCCATTGTCAAACAAATGAGTACGAAGACATTTTCTGTGCATAAGTAGGGGGTGTGGATAACTTTTGGAGGGAGCCTGAGAGTAGCAAGAGCTAAAAAATGTTTAATATTAGCGAAAAATTGAGCCTGTGGATTGACCTTAACCATTTTTCGTGGTAGTATTATAGTAGATTCGTTCTTTCCATAAATATGTTTTACTTCCTCTTTTGTAGGATGCGACAGGTGTGTATCTTTAGAATCAGCATACCGTATGGATATTCGCCGTTCGCTTCCTGCAATTGTTTCTAACCCGCCTGACTTTGGCTTGATCCTTCATCGGATCGCTGATAAGGCGTTAAAACAAAAACAAAATGTTCGGTGTGTACTGCGTTTTTGCCTTCGGGCACCATTATGGCGCAGTGCTACCATCTTGTGGGAAGTAGCATCCTTGCCCAGTTATGTGGTTAAAAACTGGCAAGCCCGCGATCTAGGCGGAAGTGCTTTACGTCGTCAGCTTTTTTTAAAGCCTACGGCATAAAGTCAGCATAGGTCGTTTATAGGGCGCCAGGCGCATTATATTTTCTCAAAATTATTTTTTTGAGGGCGCCGTCAGGCGCCCTCTTTTATTTGCTTGAGAGAAGCATTGATTGTCATATTTTCTTATACATTGCCCTTCGGCTTCACATGTTGGCAAATTCCAGCTATATTTATATATGTATCATTTATTATTTATCTTTTTATTTTTATGGACGTATCTTTTATCAATAAAATGAAACAACAACTTGAAGAAGAAAAGAACGTGCTCACAAAAGAGCTAGAATCTGTTTCTTCAGCAGATGTCGGTGATCATGTCGTTGGCAATCGAGCACCAAAATTTCCAGATTATGGGAATGATAATTATGGAGAAAACACAGATTCTCCAGCAGAAGTTTCTGATTATATCGTTAATATTGATGCAACTGAAAAATTGGAAGCACGTTTAGCAGAGGTGAATGCAGCATTAGAAAAGATGGCTATGAATACCTATGGTATGTGTACGGTTTGTAAAGAAAAAATACCACCAGAACGATTAGAGGCAAACCCGGCAGCGAGTACATGCGTTCGGTGTGTATCAAAAAAATAATGAATATGAGTTCAGATGGTCGATTTTATACACGCATGATCAGTGGTGCAATTTTTGCATATGGTATTGATCGACTCACGAAATATCTTGCACTCTACTATTTACAACAGCCCCATATTATTATTCCAAATATTCTTCAGTTGGAATTTTTAGGGAATACGCATTTTTTATTTTATTGGAAAATGCCGGCTATTATTGTATTCGGCAGCGTAGGTATTGTGATGATGCTCATGATATATTGGGGGATCAAAGAATATAAAGCGAAACAGCGAATTTCAGTTGTATTGTTGTTACTTATTCTTACCGGGGCATGTTCCAATATATTGGATCGAATAAAATACGGGTATGTCATCGATTTTATTAACGTTCCATTTTGGTCGGTATTTAATATTGCTGATGTATATATTGTTATTGGTGTATTCCTGCTTATCATCACTAACTGGAAAAATGAACAACACGCAATTATTCAAAAAGTTTCAACGGACAATTGAGAATTTTGTTTGTCAACAGTGTGGCACTCCAGTACAAGGAGACGGATATCGTAATCATTGTCCGCAGTGTTTGGTATCAAAGCATGTTGATGTCAATCCGGGTGATCGTCAAGCAAATTGTGGTGGATTGATGGATGTTGTTGATATAAAGCTCCAACATGGAGGAATAGTGTTAACTCATCAGTGTCGGATATGTGGACACAAAAAACGCAACAAAATGCATGCGGAAGATAATAATGAGCGTTTAGTGCAATTAATGGAAATTATTAAAAAATAGTTTTTAAGAGCCTGTCCATTATCTTTTTTCTAGGGACATTTTGTTTATATTTTGTGCGCTTGCGCTATTGCATTGAATGGGTCTCCCCGGAGACATCAGAGTACCCACAATAAAAACTGTCCACAGCCTACCTTTTTCTCTGTATTGACAGGGTTTTTGTGTACGAGTACACTCTTATGTGGATATAAAAAGAGCAGGAGTTTCTTGTTTGACGCATTTCTTTTTTTCGCTACACTAAAGGCAAATTAATTTGTGTATGATTAAATTGTATCAGAAGATATTTTCCACACCTAAAACGGTGATTCCATTGGAGCTGCTTCAATCTGATGTGGATATTGTTGAGACTGGAAAAAAAATACAAGAAAAAATAAAAAAAATGTTTCGCGGGTCGCTTGCGATTCGTGAGGTCGATGCTGGCTCCACGAATGCATGTGAACAAGAGCTCACTGCTCTGGGGAATCCCTATTATGACGTGGAACGTTTTGGTATACATTTTGTCGCTTCACCAAGGCACGCAGATATGTTAATGGTTACAGGACCTATGAGCACAAACATGGCAGAAGCAGCTCGACGCACACATGCTGCTACTCCAGAACCAAAAATTGTGGTTGCGATAGGGGATGATGCAATTTCTGGTGGTATTTTTAAAGGATCGTATGCAGTGCACGATGGTGTACACAATGTGATTCCAGTTGATTTTGGTATTCCGGGTGATCCACCTTCACCAAAACAAATTATGTATGGGTTATTGCAAATTTTAGAAGTTATTGAGCGTAAACATAATAAGTAAATCTATGATGCAGTATATACTTTCTTCGAACGGTTTTTTTCTTCTTATCGGATCGTTTTTACTGGCAGCACTTGGTGCAATTTTAGGAAAATCGAAAGATAGATTCGCGAATGCGTGGACATCAACTTTTCTTATCATAGGGGCTTGTATTGGCATAGTGCTTGCTGTACTTGCGCTTCCTGTGGGACAAGGATTTTCATTTGTATTTAAAACCTATTTTGTGCCGATTTCCGTACGTATTGATGGATTGTCGGCATTTTTTGTGTTTACTATCTCTCTTCTTGTACTTGCAAGCGCTATTTATGGAATAGGATATGTACGTCAATTTTATACACACTATTCTGTTGGGGTGCTGGGATTCTTTTTGAGCATATTTATTGCAAGTTTGTATCTTGTTGTCACAGCGAATAATGGTATTTATTTCTTGTTGGTGTGGGAACTCATGGCACTATCATCCTACTTCTTAGTTATTTATGAGCATAAAGAAGCAGAAAATTTACGCGCTGGGTTACTCTACTTTATTATGACGCATGTTGGTACAGCATTTCTTCTTCTCGCATTTCTGTTACTGTATCGAACAACGGGTAGTTTTGATTTTGACATCATTCGCGCAAACGCCGGCAGTATTCCAGCAGTAGCAAAATCACTTATTTTTGTTTTTGCTCTTCTCGGTTTAGGCACCAAAGCTGGCATTATCCCATTACACATGTGGTTGCCAGAAGCACATCCAGCAGCCCCTTCACACGTTTCAGCACTGATGTCTGGCGTGATGATCAAAACAGCTATTTATATGATGATCCGGTTATTTCTTGATGTTCTTTCTAATTTTCCAGCATGGTGGGGAATTGTTGTATTGCTACTTGGAGCCATTTCTTCTTTATTAGGTGTGTTATATGCACTTTCCTCACACGATTTAAAGCGTCTTCTTGCATTTCATAGTGTAGAAAATATTGGCATTATTTTGCTCGGGTTAGGGAGCGCAATGGTATTCCTTTCCTACGGAAATACGACACTTGCAGTGGTCGGTGCAGCAGCTGCACTGTTTCATACAATTAACCACGCAGTGTTTAAAGGACTTCTCTTCTTGGGCGCTGGTTCTGTAGTAATGCAAACAGGTACACGAAACATGGAAGAATACGGAGGGCTCATCAAAAAAATGCCATATACAGCGTTCTTTTTTTTAGTTGGTGCTGTTGCTATTTCAGC
>DATDUS010000013.1:0-5514 GCA_035290285.1 Patescibacteria group bacterium | reverse complement strand
CTGTAAATCAACATCAGTATAACGCTGTGTTTTGTTTCCCTCTGAAGACTGGGCTGACTGAATAAATGAAGTGGTGAATACTACTGGTTTGCCAACAATTCCAAGCATAAATGAAAACAAATTGGCAAGATATAAAAATCGTTCTGGCGGCAACGTAATAATAAAACCATGATAACGATTCCACTCGCGCTGCATTCGTTTTACTGCGCGAATAACTGGTAGCCACCCATGTTGCTGCGGATTATTTGCAATAAATTGAGGTGTAACATCCGCAATCATTTGCAGTTCAGGAAAACCTGCGCACCATTCATAAAATGCACGCGGCTGTTTAAATGTTTGCTGACTGCCTCCTAAATAATAGAGCGCAACAGGCTGTTTATTCAAAACTTGTTTCATACATATAAAAGTATACCAATATTCTTGGCTTTTTGCAAGCATTCTGCAAAGTGCCACGCCAATTGGTGAAAGATAGCAGTATTCTTTTTTTGTAACTGCTAAAATATCTTCAAACACTTCTCGCGCTGCGTGCACTCCGGTGAACATTTGTACGAATGGCTGGCTTGATTGGTCTGCATACAATGCTAAAAAATCCGGTAACAAATCTTTCAGCTGTTGCCGTTGCTGGTCAAATTTTTTATAGAGTTCTTTCGGGTGCAGTGGCACAAATATTTTACGTTTCCCTTCATGTACGCGGTTTTTTTTATATCAAATTTTTCAAAAACTCTATTGCAGGCGCAACTCGAATTTTATCTGTTGTATAATTCTTTTTTCCTATAGCACTAATCTGCCACATATCACACTCAGGAAATCGTTCTTGAAAATATCGCAGTGCTTTGCTCACGTCTGTATCTTGCCATTTACATTCTATTGCCTGCACCGGCTTTCCATTGTGGGTAATAATAAAATCAATTTCTCGTCCGTCGACATCACGAAAATACTGAAGCTCCATATCTTCTCCATAAACATCTTGTTGAAAATCTACCCATTTCAATAAATGCCCAGCTACCATATTTTCAAAACGAAACGATTCGTCCTGCACTAGTGTCCAATCCAAATGATAATGCTTTTGCTCTTTTTTGACAGCTCGAAGTTTTTGCGAACCAAACGGTACGAGTCGAAAAATGGCATACAATCGTTCTAAAATATTGAACCAATGTGCCACTGTTTTATGTGCTACTTGTAAATCTTCTCTCAGTGAATTAATTGAAAGCGGTGAACCAACTAATTCTGGTAAACGCAACATTAATAATTCTAACTGTCCCATATCTTGCACATGTTCTAATGTTCGAATATCTTCTTCGAGAAGACGAGTGCGATATTCACGAGACCAACGCTTTGCTGCAAGCGCGCTGCCGCTAAAAAATGGCTCTGGAAAACCACCGAGTGTTAATAACTCTAAAAAATCTTTTTGGCTGGTGATCTTCAGCTCAGCAACAGACAACGGGTGAAGGCGCAGGTAATGATAGCGCCCCTGCAATGAATCTCCGCCGTATCGATAAAAACCAAGATGCGCGCTACCGGTAACCAGAATCTGTTTTTCTGTATGATATTGATCGTACAAACCTTTAAGCAGGTCTCTCCATTTTTTATATTTATGAATTTCATCAAATATCCATAAGTCTGCTGTTGACCATTGGTGCTGTAATATCCGTTCGCGATGCTGCGCAATGTCCCAATTCAGATATCCGTCAGTCTGTTTGCCAAGTAATTGTCGTGCAATTGTTGTTTTACCAACCTGTCGTGGACCACCAACAAAAACCATCTTTTTTTGAAGGTCAGTGTAAATTTGATCAAATAAATACCGTTTTGTTAATTTCATAGAAAAAATATAAAAATTGCTCTGTTTTTATAATACTATAAATTTCGCCTAGTGTCAAAATTACTCGCGAGTATTTTTGCCAATGAGCAAATACACCAAAGCTGGTTATTGAATCTACTCTCGCATCATCTTGGAGGATTGATGCGGTTTTTTTTAAGCTTGCAAAAAAGAAAGAAATATTGGTTCGGAACGAAGGTCTTTATCGAGGTGATAATGCAAAATAGAACGAATTAACGTATCGCACTCTTTCCACTCTGCATCATATACACGCAATTGAGCAACAGCATCAAACGGTTGTTTTGAAAGGAAACGAAGAATTTTTATCACATTTGCACTTAACGGCGTGGTTTCCTCGTGCGAAGAACAATTCATACACTCTACATTCCACAACGCATAATAAAACTTATTCCCCTCTTGCCCAATCAATTGCTTACAAGAATGACACCGATACAGTTCAACATGAAATCCCAAAATTTGAAATAACTGAATAATGGCTGCGTATAAAACCAGTGTGTTTGCTCCGTGAACATTGAGCCAATTGTAAAA
Organism: Patescibacteria group bacterium; assembly: GCA_035290285.1. Taxonomy (GTDB): domain Bacteria; phylum Patescibacteriota; class Patescibacteriia; order UBA9570; family XYC2-FULL-38-9; genus DATDUS01. Next base: position 3,149 of record DATDUS010000013.1, on the reverse strand, counting down.
ATGCAATACATGCATGAATAATTCTTTGTCTGTGTGACGTTCTTCGGTAAAACGATCAATGATTTCTGCAAAATAATTTGCTATTGCGTTATGGGGAAGAGATTGGCGCAACAGTGCGTGAGATTCAATAGTGTTTGAACCTGCAACAATATCAATTGTTTTTGAGTGAGCAATAAAGAGATCAGAATGAATAAATGGCTCCAAATGGCCAGCAAGTTTTGAGGTTATTTTGCGTGCCGAAATTGCACGAGTGGTGATTTTTCCAAAATCATTCGTTAAAATTCGCACCATTTTATCGCGTTCTTTGTAATCCCACCGCTTCAAAATAATTCCTTGGGTTTTATATGTTTGATTCATAAAGCATTATAATAATACGTAATGATGCATGTGTGCGCAACATCGCTTCAATTATTCCCCAATACTGTTATACTGTCTTTAATACATTAGAGCCCTAAAAACTTCATTATGAATATAGCAACATGGAACATCGGAAGTGGCTTTATCTCCGAAGATCGTACAAATTATGATAGAGAAAATCTTTCGTACGTTATTTCTGAGCTACAACAGGCTCAGTGTGATTTGATATTTCTTCAAGAGGTTGATTCTTCTTCATCGAATGCTACGGACACGCAGGCGCACACTATTGCACATGCACTGCACTTTCCTGTTGTTATCTCTCACCCTTTGCATCCAAACCATTTAAAAGCTGGACGCGAACTTTCTATTGCGATTCTGAGCAAATTCCCTCTTCATACAACGCGATTTCATGCTGTACCTAACCCACACATTACCGCAACTGGACCGAATGGAAAAAGTTGGTCTTCGTTTGATAAGGGTTTTTTAATTGCAACAATGGAATATGAAAACTCTCTTGTAAATGTCGTATGCGGACATATGCTCCCCTTCCACAAATTTAAACGGAATTTCACAGAAGAGGAATTCAGCAACATTCGTGTGGATATCGAGCAAACACTTCTTTCTCTTCCCTCACGCCCTACAATTATGGGAGTAGATATGAATTTTGGAGATCTCCATGTTCTCACACCTGCGCTTTTTGACCGCTTTGTTGATGTATTTTCTGAAGACACCACCCCAGATTACGGCCAATCTGACCACATCTTGCTTTCAAAAGATTGGGACATCAAATCACACGCTATTTTACCCGGAAAAGCAGATCATTATTTATGTACTTGCATCTGTAATAACATGTAGGCGGGTGACGCGGCAGGAGGGCTCCCACCGCGCGCAATTCATGAGCACGGTGGGAAACCGAAAGCGGCAGGACCCGCAATCTGTAAATCAGAATGATAGTGTTACGACATCATCCTCACTTAATTTCACTACATTTGTTTGAGAATCGTTTACGATAGAGAGACTGTTAGCAAGAACACTTTTTTTGTATTCTTCTTCATAGGTGTGTAACATCTTCTTTACTGCTTCGCTTTCGGTTTGTATTTTTAAATCAATGCAATCATGAATCGTCAGTTTTGCTTTTTTGCGAAGTGTATTTGTTTGACGAACAAGCTCACGCAGCAACCCTTCAAGACGTAATGCTTCTGTAATGTTGGTATCTAACGTAAAGGCATCACCAAAATGTATTTCTTTCACATTTAATTCATCCTTCAAAATATCAATATACGTCTGTGGTAATTCTTTTCCAACAAGAGTCACCGATGGTAATGGTTGGCGCACTTTAATGCCTGCTTCAGCACGTAGCGCAAGTGCTTTTTCAATATTCTCTCTTATTAATTGCATCGCATCTAACACCTCTTGCTGTATGAGCGAAATATCTGTAGTTGGCCAATCACATAAATGCACAGAAATGGGCTCATCTTCTTTTCGCAACTCTTGATATATTTTTTCTGTGATAAATGGAACCACGGGTGCAGCAACTTTCACAAACAATCGCAACACATATTCCAAGGTATAAAGCGCTTCCTGGCGATCATCTTCATTCTCCCCTTTTACTCGATCACGAATTCTTCGCACATACCAGGTGGAAAGTTCTTGCACAAATTCTAAGAGCGGCCGCGAAGCTTGTATGACTTCATATGAATCCATATTTTTTGTCACCGTTTGAACTAACAGTTGTGCTTTAGAAAGAATCCATTGATCTAAGACATGCTGGCGTGTTGGTTGAAAGTTTTGATTCTGTTTTTCACGAAACATCATATAAAACGTATGCACATTCCACAGTGTTACCAGCAATTTTTTATAAATTTCATCGACTTCCTTTTCTGAAAAATTGACACTGACACCGTTCATAACTGGTGTGCTCATAAGGTAATACCGTAATGAATCCACTCCATATTTCTCAAATAATTTCCACGGATCAGGGTAATTCTTTTTGCTCTTGCTCATTTTTGAACCGTCTGTTGCCATAATGGTACCTGTCATAACTACGTTCTCAAATGAGGGCTTCCCAAACAATATAGTGGACATCACGTGCATCACATAAAACCATGCGCGGGTTTGCGCCACATATTCAGCAACAAATTGTGCTGGGAAATTTTTCTCAAACCATTCTTGATTTTCAAACGGATAATGCTGTGCAGCAAACGGCATAGAAGCAGATTCCACCCAACAGTCAATCACTTCTGGAATGCGGCTTATTACTTCCGAACACGTACCGCAGCGAATTTGAATCGGGTCAACCGTATGCTTATGCATATCCATATTTTCGGTAATGAGCGATGGGTCAACTGCTTTTTCTTTGAGTTCTGCTTTTGAACCAATCACTTCTACTGTTCCACATTTTTTACATTTCCAAATAGGAAGCGGTGAAGCCCAATAACGGTTACGCGAAATGTTCCAATCCGGAGCACCTTCAAGCCCTTTTAAGAAACGGCCATGTTTTATATGTTCTGGCACCCAGTGAATATGTTCATTTTGTTCAATAAGTTGTTGTTTGATTTTTTGTACATTTACAAACCAGGCAGGAATAGCGTTATAGAAGAGGGGCGTTTCGCAACGATAACAATGTGGATACGAGTGTGTATATTGCTCCTCTTTATACAAAATACCCCGTTCTTGTAAATCTTGGATCACTGCTTTGTTTGCTTTTTTAAAAAACATACCGGCAAACTTCGGTACAATATCTAAAAATTTGCCTGTTTCATCAAGCGCTGGCAACACTGGTAAATCCAGTT
>DATDUS010000012.1:0-11223 GCA_035290285.1 Patescibacteria group bacterium | reverse complement strand
AATGAAAGGAGGAAAAAAAAAGAAGGGAAAAACAAAAAAATAAAATAAACCACGTCCGGAGCCCAAAAAGGCTTCGGCGATCGAGCGGCCAATATTTATTGGCGGCTCAAGGGCATCAAAGAAGAAATTCTACGATGCCCTGTTTTTATTGCAAAAATTCATATGCGCAGAAATACATGGAACAATACATCCTGTTGACAACAATACTCACATATAGTAACATATACTCACATAGTTAATTTGTTACTATTTACTTACACAACCATGAATAGATTTGATCAACGATTATTATTTAACCCTGAAATTACAGCAAAAATATATAGTCTTATTGCTCAGATTGATGCCATTAAAGGGCAATGGAAAATGACCAACACATTATCACCGTACATGATCTCTCGTTTAAAAACGTCTGTTTTAATTACTTCAACAGGTGCTTCTACCAGAATTGAGGGATCAAAATTATCAGACACACAAGTGCAAGAATTACTGAGCAAAATAAAAGTAAAAACACTCAAAACACGAGACGAACAAGAAGTGGCAGGGTATCTTGAATTACTCAAAAACGTTTTTGACTCTTGGAAAAAATTGCATTTTTCCGAAAACCTCATTCTGAGCTTCCATAAAGAATTATTAAAATATAGCGCAAAAGACGAACGGCATAAAGGCAATTACAAATTTGATTTAAATAGAGTTGAGGCAAGGAATGCGCAAGGTGAATTAATAGGAATTGTTTTTGACCCAACACCACCGTATTTAGTAAAAAAAGAAATGCAAGAATTAGCGGATTGGACACAACATCAATTTACGACTCAACACACTCACCCGCTATTAGTCATGGCAAATTTTATTTTTGAATTTTTAGCAATTCATCCATTTACCGATGGCAACGGTCGTACCAGTCGCATTTTGACTAATTTTTTATTACTCAAATCTGGATACGAATATACTCCATATATTTCTCATGAAAAAATTATTGAAGATAATAAGGCTGAGTATTATGTTGCTTTGAATAAAACGCAAACCACCTGGAAGAAAAAAAAGGAAGATGTTTCTGCGTGGGTACTCTTTTTATTAGAATGTATCTTCAAACAAAGCGAATTAGCTTTACAACTTATTACGCAAGAATCTGTTGAAGAATTTTTGTCCGAAAAACAATTACAAGTATGGAAGTTTGCATTGTCGCGCGAAACATTCCAAAGGGCAGATGTGATAAAAGCAACGCAATTAAAAGCTCGAACTGTTGAACAATCTATTAAAAAACTGTTGGATATGAATAAAATTAAAAAATTGGGTCAAGGAAAAGCAACACGATATCAAATAAAATAATTTGTCAAATACTCGGCAATTGCTATACTGTTTTTATATGAACATTCTCCTGACCGGAGCTGCTGGATTTATTGGCTCACACACTGCTGACAAATTGCTCGAACTTGGCCACAGCGTCATTGCTGTAGATAATTTTTGTGATTATTATAATCCGCAATTTAAGGAAGAAAACGTTGCTCATCACTTTACAAATGCAACCCCCCACTACACCCTTATTCGAGCAGACATTACCGATCTTGTTGCCATGCGCGCAATATTTCAAGATCACTCCATTGATTGCATCATTCACCTTGCCGCTCAAGCTGGTGTGCGTATTTCTATTCAAAAACCACTGCTTGCACAAAAAGTAAATATTGAAGGCACCTATAACCTGTTTGAACTGGCACGCGAATTTAACATACAACAAGTTATTTTTGCCTCTTCCTCTTCTGTGTATGGTAACCAACAAAAAACTCCTTTTTCAGAAAATGACCCAGTTGACCACCCTATTTCTCCGTATGCAGCAACAAAAAAAGCATGTGAACTGATTGCCTATACCTACCACCATCTCTATCAAATGAATTGTGTGGGTTTACGTTTTTTTACAGTGTATGGTGAACGTGGCAGGCCGGATATGTCTCCCTACCTCTTTGCTGATGCTATTCTTCACGAAAAACCAATTCGTAAATTTGGTGATGGCTCAACACAACGCGATTACACCTATATAAATGATATTGTAAGCGGTATTCTTGCGTGTATCGAAAAACCGCTTGGATACGAAATTATCAATCTTGGTAACTCGCATACAGTGACGTTAAATGAATATATTGAAACATTTGAACGCGTCATTGGCAAAAAAGCCATTATCGATCAACAACCACTGCAGCCAGGTGATGTGAACAAAACATTTGCCGACACGCGCAAAGCAAAACAGCTACTGAACTGGCAACCAACCACCTCTCTTGAACAAGGTCTTACAAAATTTCTCACTTGGTTTGAGAAATATCGCATATAATGGTATAGTACAGCTCATGATAACCTATTCTATTATCGTCCCTATTTTTAATGAGGAAGAAAACGTTTCGAATCTTCACTCAGAAATTGTGACCACCTTGAACAGTATTGGTGAACCGTTTGAAATTATTTTTATTGATGATGGAAGTGTTGATAATACAGTAAAAAAACTCCAAACCCTTTCCCCTCTTACCGTCATTCAACTCCGCAGAAATTTTGGACAAACTGCCGCAATGGATGCAGGCATTAAACACGCAACAGGCAAATATATTATTACGTTAGATGGTGATGGTCAAAATCCCCCAAGCGAAATTCCAAAACTGATCCAAGCACAAAAGGATCAACAGGTTGATATTATTTCCGGTTGGAGACGCAAACGAAAAGATCCCCTCTTTAAAAAAATCACTTCTCGCGGTGCCTATGCACTCCGTAGTATTTTTGTAAAAGATCATATCCATGATTCTGGTTGTTCATTAAAACTTTATAAACGAGAATGTTTTGAACATGTTGATTTATTTGGAGAAATGCATCGGTTTATCCCGGCAATTCTGAGTTGGTCTGGATTTACGATTGGAGAAATTGAGGTGGAACACCATTCACGAAAACACGGCACTTCTAAATATAATTGGAAGCGCATTGTAAAAGGTTTTATTGACATGCTGTCTATTTGGTTTTGGAGAAAATATGCCAACCGACCGCTTCATTTATTTGGATCACTGAGTATCTTGCTTACACTGACAGGAGGGGCGTTATTTGTCTATTTATTTATTCGAAGAATTATATATGGATTAAGTATTTCTAACAGTAACATACCACTCCTTGCCATGTTGCTTGTTATACTGGGTATTCAATTTTTTATCTCAGGAATCCTTGTAGATATTACTATTCGTCAATTCTATTCTGGTACAAATAATTATTATGTTATTAAAACTATTTTAAATAATAACACAGATGAAAAAACATAGTTCACGAATATTACGATTGATAGTATTTTTATCAAGCATTACCCTTATTGTGTTCTTTATTGTTTTTTATATTCTATTTCGTCCATTTGGATACCAACATTCATTCTCTGTTATGTTTGGTGATACGGATATGCCCGAACAGCATAACGGATTATTTTTTAAAAGTAACGCTCTAGAAAATCAACAAGTATCAGTTGCAACAGAAAATGATACAGATAGAGGAAGAGAGCTACTAAAAACCACAGCTGATTTACTTCTTGAATCATCTATATATCCCTCTGATCTCAATACTCTTCGTTTCTCTCTCTTGTTTCAAAAAACAAATGCGAATCTTTCTTTGGAAATTCCGTGCAAATCTTGCCTATCCCCTCTTCGTCTTCCTTTCTATATTCATAATATTGAGAATTACCAAAAAAAACAGATACAACAAAAAAATCCGATATTCTTCTATTCAAAAAATCCTATCATTCCAAAAAATGAACAGTCAACAACAGCAGAAGATTGGCTGGTTCAAAATATTGCACTTCATACGCCGATATATATCACTGATGAAATACTTTCTGAAATCAATCTGCGGCAACTTGCAACTCCTTCGCTTACATATCAGGAAATAGATACAACAATCCCATTTACATTGTACCCAAATCAAGTACTCTATGTTCAATCATCGCCATCATTACATATTCAATTTACCAAAAAGAATACAAATGATATGCGTGGTGATGATGCTTTGCGTATTGAGGTCACAGATCTTAATAATAAAACTGTGACATCACGAATAATCCGTGGGGATGGTATATCAAAAGGCAACAATAAGTATACAGAACAATCGATCGATATTCATATGAATATGCCACAAGAAGGTGTGTATAAAATACATCTTTTACCCCAAGAAAGTGATGATTTTTACATGAAAAATTTTACGATAAACACAAATAAAATCACATTCGATACAATTACAGTCAAGGATAATACAAGTCTGTACTCAGAATCAAGTGCTCCTCATTCCATTTCTGTATTACCACGCACAGCAAGCATTTCTGGCATGAGCATTGTACATCAAAACGGGCGCGATGTGCAGATCATTCCAATGACAGATCTAGATAAAAATTTTTCAAAAGATATTTCAATGCAACCAGGAGAATACACTCTACAAACAGACAATACCATTACTCTTTCTAACGGTTATTTTTCAGCCACAAAAGAAACATTTTTTCTTCCCTTTCGTTTTGATATTCGCCACGGAGGAACCACAGAAATGCTTGTAACACGATTAGATCTAACACAAGAGAATACAACACAACTTCGTGCAACCAACATGTTTACTCATACGGAATTACAGCATATTCGTGAGCTTGAAGAAGGAAATCAATTACCACTTCAATTACAAACATCTTTTACTGAAGATGTACCGAATATGTATCCATACATTATAAATAATTATCAACTTCTTTCTTCTGCCTGTGACATGCAAATATTCGGTGTGTACATACCTGATTCCGAGAATCAAACAGATGTATTATGTAATGACATCACAGATCGTTTTCATCTGGTAAAAACTACTATTCCACAACGTGAAAAAGTGCGCTTTTATGAAAGCAAATTATTACCAAACAATTTTTACGAAGTGTCGGCAGTTGATGATTGGAATTCATCTCTGCATACTGTTCAGCCGAATATACGCGGTGATGCAGAGTTTGCTCTGTATACAAAACAAGGACTGCACCTTACCATAGAAAAAACAGATTTGAATTATCGTAGAGGAAAAGATGAAGTACTCATTGAACTTCTTGATAGTTCTGAAACAGTGTTATATAGCACAACTCTTGATGACGATGGTAACGAAAGTAATAGTAAAACAACTTCAAAATCAGTGATACATACCATTGATTTACCGAATCTAAATAAAGGGGTATATTTCTTGCGTGCTCGTGAAATATCATCAGGAAATAGAGATAAAGATTTTCTGATTACCAGTATTTCGCTGAATACAAATAAATTCATGCTACTGCAAAGTGGGCTATTTTTCTATCCAACAGCATTATATTTTACCTCTCCAGTTACGCAAGAGATGCTTGTCGAAACATCGACAAAAATGTCAGATGATATACACATGATTATTGACAATGAAGAACGTACTCTCGAGAACAATACATTTATAGTTCACACAGGCACACATCAGTTAAAAACACCCTCATTGCCTGTGCAATTAAATAATCAGCATTTTGCATTTACACCAGATGGATTCTTTACATTTGAATATTATGCAAGCGGTGATACCTATATTGTCACTGACATACCGTCTATTCCTCCCTTTATACTCTATTCTCTAGATGTTGAGTATAAAAAATAAAGCTGTGTGGTATAAAAAATATCAACATAATATAGGTACCGCTACCTTGACCACATGGTGGATGTTTATTCTATTGTTTGTATTGCGCTTATATTCTATAGAGCGTTTTAATTTTTATTTTTTAGACCTCTATTATTTCGTTTTTGCTACAGCTTTTTTTTGTTCCATGATTTTCATAATCTCAAAACGAAGCATGCTGGCATCTGTTCAAACCGTACTACAAAAAAAACGTTTTTTTTCTTTTTTTTATACCCTGACACAAATAATGTTTATACTATTCCTGTTATTTAATGTTTGGGCCATTGTTCTTCTTGCTATACAATATGCTCTCCCAAACATAGAATTTTCTGCTGTTCTGTACTATACAGAATGGAGATATCTATGGATCAGTATCACACTAATCTGCGGTTCTCTTACTTGGATTTTTCATATACCAAAACAAATAAAAAATACTAAACATCACCTATTTTCAAATACCGAAACCCGTCAATTCGCATACCTATTGAGCCTTGTTTTTGTCATACTCCTGGGGTTTGCTGCACGCTACTATTATGCGCATGTAAGTGGAATCAACCTCGATGAAGGCATTCATCTATATGATGCAAAAATGCTTGTCGATGGATTCATGCCATTTCGTGATTATTTAACACGAGAATTTTATTATATATCCACTCTTGCTGGAATGGTAAAAATTTTTGGTGCAGAGTTATCAACTTCGAGACTCCTTTCTGTAGCCACTTCTAGCGTGTGTGCCCTTATTATATTTATTCTTGGATCGAAAATTTTTACCAAAAAAACAGGGCTGATCGCAGCCATGCTCTTTGCTCTTTCTCCATTTGTCATATATGAAACAACGTTAGGAAACCTTTATGGAGTCTACCCACTTATTATGAGCATATGCTTCCTTGCTCTCTTCTATATGTGGGAGAAACCAACAATTCTTCGAATACTCATTGCAGGTATATGCATGGGTGCGGCTGTTCATTTTTATCGCTTGTCCATTTTTTACTATCCGATGATCGGCTATATATGGGGATATCTGTACAACATAAATGATCGATTACGGAAAATGTACTTCCCTCTTTTTGCCGGCATTGCTGCTATTCCATTATTTGCACCTATTATTTATTTTTCATTAAAAGCGGGTGTTCATCAATTTGAAGTCATCTATGGTACAACAGAACTCATTTTAGGCTATTGTTCTCTTTTTGTTGGTCTGCTCATAGGAAACATTGGATATATTCTATGGAATAAGTATGCACAATTCCGCACCTACTATATTGGCCTTGGCTTCTGTGTCCTTACTATAGCATTGCTCTATTCATTCTTTTCTATTGGCATTAAATCAGAATATAAAGTAAAAATATTTTTTGATGCGTGGATCTTTACTATTCACATACTATTCTTTCTCATTCTATATCTGTTCTTATATCTGAAAAAACATCTCTCGAACCCAGCGCTATTTTGGATTATTAAATTAACTATTCTTATTGGCTGCAGCATTTTTGCGTATTATGGCATGTTCGTTGCACAAAATTTAGAATATTTTGGTGTACGAACTATGCCGTTATTTATTAAAAATATGTTCACTATTGTGTATACAATAACTGTGTTGATATTATTATTGGCCGATCGTTATATTTCTTCACCTATTGAAAACCGTCATACAATAAACACATTTTTTTGGTTACTCATTTTTTCTACGCCTCTTGCATTTTATATTCAGCACGTCCAATTATTTGTGAATACCTTTATGGCATTTATTGTACTTGGATGTATTTTTGCCGCACGTGGAATAGAATCGTTTCAAACATTTTTTCAACAATTTGGATTTGTAAAAAAACTGAGTGTTATTATTCTCTTTATTATCTCAATTGTTCTTCCAACCTATGTGTATCTTTTTATTCCAGCACGCGATCGCGATTTATGGCCACAAAAATCTCGTGTAGAAATTACAGAATATATTCAAAACAATACAAAACCACGGGATGAAATTTTAACAAATGCACTCGTCTATATTCTTGACGCCAAAAGACCCTCTGCACTTAACCTTTCAAGAGCATCTATTTATAGTGAATCAACAACTGTATTCATGCCAGATTATCTTGGTGTTTCAAAAAACCTTATTCCTTCAAAAGAATTTGCTGATTATGTCGAACAACATGTTTCTTTTATATTAATGGATAGTAGAACGCGGGCAATGTTTGACAATAATCCTGACCTTAAGAAAATATTGCGAAACTACTACATCGATCAAAAATGGCCAAAATACGCCATTCAAGCATGGAAACGAAAATAATGATGAATGTTTTTATACATCCTTTTTTAGTTTGCTGATTTTGTATCGGTCTTCAAAAAAGCAACGATATACGCTTTCAAACATAATCCACGAAGCCTTATTCGATTCAAATGGCATAATGAGCCAATGACAATTTGCAATGTGCACTTGAGAAGCATCAAACGTAAAAAAATATGATTACTCCAAAGGGTGCGCAACTCTGGGTGTAATTTTAGAAATATTGTTTTATTTTCTCCTGAACGTTCTTGACGTTGTAAAAACTGTTCTAATTGGTATTGATGATCATGATACACCACCGCTTGAGGGTTATATACTATTTTTATCCCAGATCGATGCAAACGATATCCTAACTCAATATCTTCCCAATTACAGCCAGGAAAGTCGCGCAAAAATGGATCACTCTCAAGTAAAGAACGCTGCACTGATATATTTGAAGTATAAAATCGGCGATACCCACAATCAAGTGGATTTTTTATACGGAAATCAAATTGCAACCCATACGGTGCAATAAATTTCATAATTTCATTTAACTCAAGCTTAGGATACCAATCAACAAACCCAAGCACACAATTATTCGGGTGTATCTCATGAAACCGATAATGCTCACGCAATAAGTCTGGATGAGCATAGGTGTCATCTCCAATAAATAACACGAACTCTCCAGAAGCTGCATTCACCCCAACATTGCGCGCTGTAGCAGCTCCACTATTTTGTTGTTCAAATAGTTGTAGCTGTAAAGAAGGATATTGTTTTTTTAAATCATGAAACTGTGCATATTCCGCGTCAGAAGATCCGTCATTGACCACAAGAACTTCGAATTGATCTGTTGGAAATGTTTGCTCTGTGAGCGACGTTAAAATACCTTGCAGTTTTGAAAACCGATTGTACGTTGGTACAATAACTGAAAAATGAATCATATATTACTTGATAATCGAACGAAAATAATCAATGGTTTTTGGCAACCCTTCATCAAGGGTTATTGTTGGCTTCCACTGTAACATTTTTTTTGCCATCGTAATGTCCGGTTTCCGTTGTTTGGGATCATCTGCTGGTAATGGAAGGAATTGTAATGTACTCGTACTTTCTGGAATATAATGCAACACTTTTTCTGCGAGTTCTTTCATCGTAAATTCATGTGGGTTACCAATGTTCACTGGACCAATACTCTCCTCCTGTTCCATCATGTGGATCATGCCGTTAATCAGATCATCAACATATTGAAAAGATCGAGTTTGGCTTCCATCACCATAGATCGTAATCGGTTCATTCCGTAATGCTTGAACAATAAAATTTGAAACGACTCGACCATCATTTGGTTGCATATGTGGACCATAGGTGTTAAAAATACGAATGACTCGAATGTCTAATTTATACTGCCGATAATAATCAAAAAATAATGTTTCTGCGCATCGTTTTCCTTCGTCGTAACAAGCTCTTGGACCAATACAATTCACATTCCCAACATATGATTCTGGTTGAGGGTGCACTGTTGGATCTCCATACACTTCCGAAGTAGATGCTTGTAAAATACGTGCCTTCGTACGCTTTGCAAGGCCAAGCATATTAATAGACCCGTGTACATTCGTTTTTGTAGTCTGAACAGGATCAAATTGATAATGAATGGGCGAAGCGGGCGAAGCCAAATTATAAATTTGATCAACTTCTATATACAGCGGAAATGTAATGTCATGCCGAATAAATTCAAAATGATAATTACCGATCAACGCTCTAATATTCTCTTTTGAACCAGTAAAAAAATTATCAACACAAATAACATCATGCCCTTGTTCAAGCAATTTTTTACATAAATGCGAACCAATAAATCCGGCTCCACCTGTTACTAAAATACGCATACAATTATGTTAATTCAATTATATAAATTTTTCGATAACATGTGCCAAAAGAACATGTTCCAAACAATGACCGAACAAAACGCCCTCGAACGCAAGACGCCCATTCTGAAATAGTACTACAAAACGGAAGACTTTCAAACAACGCCAGTAAAAAATGAAAGTGTATATTATCATTATTCTCAACAGAATACTGATATCCTTTCCTTTTTAAAAGAGTATCCAAAAAATCATCGCTCGGAAATTCCCCCTGCATATGTTCAGAAAGCCAACCAGGAATCTTTCTTCTAGTGCATTGATAATATTTTTGCAATCGTTTATCAGCTTTTTTGGCAAATTCACCACACGGAAATCCAACAATAACCCATTTTCGAGCTAAACGAACCATTTCATCCAATGCTTGCTCCCTTTCTTGCGGATGTAAGTGTTCAAACATATCTAACGTAAAAACCAAATCAAAACTCTTGTCTTGCAATGGAATACGCGCAGCGCTCGTTACTACCTGCTTCATTTTTTTGTTTGTATTTTGAACAACCGATGCACTATAGTCATCAAACGTGGAATCGACTCCTGTAAATTCGATATCTAAAAATTTTCCAATACCATAACTTCCACTACCAGTTTCACAAATAGAAATTGGGTGATAACGCTCTATAAAGCGAATAAGCGGAATATAACGTATAAGTTGATTCATCATATAAATAGATGTTTTACAAATTCTCTAGTGGTTTCATTTGATATTTCATTACAAACACATAGGCAACAACAAGCGCCATACACATCAGAAAAAAAGTAAAAAATGATGCAATGGCTGCTCCAACTTGTCCCGATTGAGAAATGAGAACATAGTTGAGAATAATGTTAAACAGAGCAGAAAATCCCACAATCACTGTACCGATCATTTGTCGATTTAATGAGGCAAGCACCGTTCCCATAAAATTCGACAAAAAAAGAAAAGGCAATGTACATGCTAATATACGTAAAGAATGTACACTATTTGTATATTCGACACTATACACAAGCGTTATTATATATTTTGAAAACAAGACGGTCAATGCACTAAGCATGAGACCAACAAATGAAATGCTCAACATATATACATGTATTTTATGACGAAAAGTAATAAAATCATGATGCACTCGCGACAACACAGGATAAAAAGCACTACTCATTAAACTTGGTATCAGCGAAAATGCAAAAATAAAATTATACGCAGCACTATACCACCCGGCTTCTTCATCTCCTCGTATCCATTTCACCATGACTGTATCAATATTAAAATAGGCAGTGACAAAAATACTAGCAATCGCAAATGGCCAGCTATGCCTCAACAGGATACTAATGGTTTCTTTTCGAATATGGATTGAAAATTTTGTAAAAAACTTTTTTATCCAAAATAATGAAATGAAAAATGAAATGCCCGAAGCAAAAGCTAAT
>DATDUS010000011.1:0-7192 GCA_035290285.1 Patescibacteria group bacterium | reverse complement strand
ATTCTTTCTAACCCCCAACCGACATCGATGTTTTTTTGCGGTAGAGGCAAAAAACCTCCTTTTCCATTCTTTGCATACTGCATGAATACATCATTACCAATTTCTACTATGTTTCCCTGTTCTTTTGCTTCAATAAATTTTGCAAGAGATACATCGCCAATAACGCCAGTAATATCATAAAAAATTTCTGTATCTGAACCACAAGGGCCAGTATTACTCGGTAAATCCCACCAATTATCTTCTCTACCTAAAAAGTATATGCGATGTTCTGGAATACCAGCTCGTTGCCATTCAGTTGCTGCTTCTGTATCTTTTGGAATACTATTTTCACCCGCAAAACAAGTGATATATAATCGTTTTGGATCTAAGCCAATACCATATTCAGCATTTGTTAACAATTCATATGACCATGCAATAGTTTCTTTTTTAAAATAATCACCTAAACTCCAAAATCCAAGCATTTCAAAAAAGGTCAAGTGTCGATTATCACCAACTTCGTCAATATCAATCGTACGTACGCATTTTTGAGCATCAACAAGACGTGTTCCATTTGGATGCGATTCACCCATTAAATAGGGAATAAGTGGATACATGCCACTATTCACAAACAACAGTGTTGGATCATTCTCTGGAATAAGAGAAGCCGAAGGGATAATTGCATGACCTTTTTGGTGAAAAAATTTTAAAAATCGTGTTCGAATGTTATTTGCACTCAGTTGTTTTTGATTCATAAATCATGTATTCAAGATAAAATAGATTAATTAAATAAACAAGTATCATTGCCACAACTCCTAATCCAATATCATAGACAGTGTCAAGCTGTTCGCCTATTTGACCAAACATGTCGGTACCAAATACTCGATCTCCCATATATTCAAATAACTCCCAGATAAAGAGTAATGCGATTGTAATACAAATTGCCCACTGTTGTACAGTACGAATATGAAAATATCCTCGCATTTTTTGAATAGAGGCAATCACCAACGAAAGAACCACGCCAACGCCAATTGGACTGAGAATGTGCACTATCATATCATAATAAGAAAAGACTCTATATAATCCTATTCCACCCAGCATATTGAGGATGTGTATTGTAGTTATAATCATTTCCATTATACCGAAGGTGTGTTGGGGTATGTATTTTAGCCATATTGTACTCATGTATACAATACGTGGAATATAGAGTAAAAAAAGAGTCACTGTTCCCACAATAGGAAGAAATATTTCAGTAGAATAGATACATAAATACAAAATAAAAGGAACCATAACAACTGATGTGGTGATGGTGTATAAAAAAGATAATCGATAGATGTCGATAGTACGAGACATTTCATTCATTATACGTATTATTACTCCATTTGTTCAAGATCAAAAAGAGTTGCGCGAGGCATTACTCGGTAGCTGATTGAATATATCCTCCTCCTAGCATAACATATTTTTGATAAAATACTGCTGATTGACCGGCAGTGACAGCACGTTGCGGATGAGAAAATACAACTTGTACTGTATCAGCTGTATGGGCTTGTATTATTGCTTGTTGCGGTTCTTGACGATATCGAACTTGTACAGAACATTGTATTGGTAAGGTTATGGCACCTAACCAGTGAAGCTTATGAACAATGCACACAGTTTGGTATAGCTGTGGATCATGAGCATTATTTGTAACGATTAATACATTGCGCTTGATATCTTTTTGCGTGACATAATATGGTCCAGTGCCTCCAATATGTATTCCATGACGTTGTCCAATAGTATACAGATGTAATCCATCATGCTCACCAACAATTTTTCCGTTTGTTGTTTCAATAATGCCTGGTTTTTTAGGTAAATATGTTTGAATAAAATCTGAATAGCGAATATTGCCAATAAAACAAATACCTGTAGAATCCTTTTTTTGAGCAGTGGCAAGACCTGCTTTGTGCGCAATGGTTCGTACTTCTTGTTTTGTAAGATCTTGCAGGGGAAATAAAATACGAGATAATATGTGTGGATCTATGCGATACAAAAAATAGGTTTGGTCTTTTGCTTGATCACGAGGACGGCAGAGTTGATGATTCTTGATGGCGGCATAGTGCCCTGTAGCAACATAACCCGCACCAGTCATTCCTAATGCTTTATTAAAAAATAACCGAAATTTGATTTCTTGATTACAAAGAATATCAGGATTTGGTGTCCGTCCGACTTGTAATTCATGCAGAAATTCATTAAAAACCAATTCACGATATTCTTTCGTAAAATTAAATGTGGTATACGGTATATCTAATTGATGACACACTGCACGCATATCAGCAAAATCTTGTTCCCAGGGGCATTCGTTTCTTGTTTTTTTACGATATGTTGGCTCTGGATTTTCATCATCCCAATTCTTCATGAATACACCATGTACATCAAATCCTTGCTGTTGCAATAACAGCGCCGCAACAGATGAGTCCACTCCTCCGCTCATCCCAATAATAACTTTTTTCATGAAATTATTTTCCTAAAGGGTTGTGCCCTGTACGTACTTCTTCTTCGTCTAAATAGCCATCGCCATCAGAATCAGGATTAGTGGGATTCGTTCCTATACGCTTTTCTTCTTCATCTGATAATCCATCTTGATCAGTATCAGTAGTAGTGGTGGCTTGTGCTGGAATTGTTGAATTTATTGGCTGTAAAGTGTTAACAGGTACTGTGGAAGTTGTAGGTGATGTTTTTGTCTTATTGAGTGTTTTATACAACCATATTCCACCGCCAATAATACTGCCTACGACAATTACAGCAACCACTGTAATGACAATTTTTTGGATTGTTGATAAACGTTCTTTACCAAAGAGGTCGCTTTCTTCTTTTGCAAGCATGGATTGCTGCACAGTGAGTGGCGACTGTTGTTGACTGAGCGGTGCAAAAGCAGATGGTGAAGAGGTAGTTGCTGGGGGTTGATCAAAAAATGAATTTGATTGTGACACTTGTGGTGACGGAATAATTGGAGGTTGACTTTGGGGGGGTTGAAAAGGTGTTGGTGTTTGAAATGATTGGGGTGCAACAGTCGGTGGTGGCGTAGGTTGAGGATTGTGCAGCGGCTCTACAGAAACGTAGGGCGCTGCGGATACAGAAGGTTGATCATATACCGTTGGTTGGGGTGCTGGGTGAGTAGATGATGGAGGAGCTACTACTGGTGCGGACGCGGGAGCAAAAGAAGGCGAGATTGGTATATCTTGATTCGGTTGTACCGGTGGAATTGGTGATGCCACTGGATTAATGGCCGGTTGTTGATTGTTATTTTGTATCGGTTGTGGTGAGTTACTTAACATAAAAATAAATTTATCACATTATATATTATATATAGTATACGCATTTTCTTATGAGTCGACAAGTATTAATTTTTAAAAAATTATGATGCACGATATTGACAGATATCTTTATAATCACAATGAGCACAATGAAAGCCTGGTTTTGGTATAAATTCTCCTTTTCTTATTTCTTCAATTTGCTCTTCTATCCATTCTATTGTTGCATCGAGTTCTGTCTGTTTGAATTGAACAGAAACCGGAATATTATCTTCAATAAAATAATAGGTTAATTGAGTAGACTGTTCATTCAAAATTTGTTGAACAGCCAAGGCATACATATACAATTGTGTAGGATCTTTTTTTCCATTTTTTGGCACTTTGCCTGTTTTATAATCAATAATTTCCAATCCATTTGATATCTTATCAATACGATCAATTGCTCCCTTTATTGCATATTGCCCAATTTTAATAGTAAACTCTTTTTCAATATACAGAATTTCTGGCCATGCATTGTGGTGCATTTGAAACCAATTTGTTAACATTTCTTTTCCTTTTTCATAAAATTCATCGCGTCGCTTTTTCGATGGATACCATTCATTAATCCATTTTGTTTCATATATTGCAAGTAAAGTATCAAGAGTAAGAGCGCTGACATGCGCTGTTGCAGCATGCTGTGTATTGTCAAATAAATCTCCTTGTGCCATCTCTTTTTCTTCTTTGATTCGTCGTACAAATTCATATAAAGTGTTATGAATTGTTTTTCCGAATGAAAAATTTGGTTTTCCTGGTGTGGGTATGCGTACAATAAAAGAAAAATGATATTGCCACGGGCATGTTTCGAAGGCAGTAAGTTGTGTAAAACTAAACATCGTTGGCACATGTTTTATTATTGTTTTTTGCGTTGAATGCATCAGGGCTGTTGAACGCTGAAATAACACCTCTCCTGTAGGTGTGGGAACAGTATTCACAAATCCGGATTCAATTAAAAAACGAGAAGGCTTTTTTTTGCGTGCACCACCATAATCATCTGCACTGGTTAAGAACAATCCACTTTTGGCGCGTGTCAGTGCAACATAAAATAATCGTCGCTCCTCTTCAATGTGCCAATCCCCTTTTGGCACCACATCTTTTACTAATACATCCGGAATAGGGATGGTTTCCTTACGCCCAATAGAAGGAAAACGTTTATCAACTAAATTGACTACAAACACATACTCGAATTCCAACCCCTTTGCCGCATGGATTGTTAAAATTTTTACCGATTCTGGTCCTTCTTCAAAATCTGGTTGCAACGCCCCTCCTTCACCTGCGTCCATCATCATATTCAATTCATATATAAAATTTCTTACTGTTTTTTCTTGATCTGAACGTTCAAAATTTTGAATATATTTGTAAAATTGGTTTAAGTACAAAATATGTTCAATCTGATGCTGCTGATCTTGCTTTGTAATCCATGCCAAATAGCCAGATTCTTCTAAAAAATTCAATACGATTTCCCCAACTGTTTTAGATCGGCAATCATTTGATAAACGTCCAATGAGTACTAACAATGATTCAATGGTTTTATATGTTTCTTTCTGTAACTTTTGTACTGAACGAATATTTTTACACGTTTCAAAAAGCGATTGAGTATATTTATGTGCATGTGAAACAATCAGCATTACTTCTTCTGGCGGTATATGCCACAAATTAAATGTCAGTACACGGTACAGCGCACGCGATTCATGATAATTATCAAGTAGTTTTAAAAAAGAAATAATGTCAAGAATAATGGGTTTAATAAATAATCCTTGCGAAGCTAAAAATTGATACGGAATTCCGGAACGCTCAAAATACGGAATAAATGTTTGTGCTTGGTCGTTTGCGCGAATAAGTATAGCAACCTCATTCCATGAAGTAATTTTTTTCTGTTTTCGAAGGTCGGCAATAGTATCAATAACTAATTTAGCTTCTCCTTCAAGTGTTTGCGTATGAATATGTTGTATGTGTCCTTTTTTTATTGCACTATTACTCTGTAGGTGTTTATTAATAGATACTGTTTCTTCCAACCTATTGGGATTATTATGCTGAATAAAATCATAAGCTAAATCAAGAATATTTTGTGTTGATCGATAATTTTGGATCAGAGAGATATCGCGTGCTTTTGGAAAATCTTTTTTAAAAGTAAGTATATTGCTCATCGATGCTCCACGAAAACTATAAATGGATTGATCATCATCAGCAACGACTGTAAGATTATTTCGCGGTGCAGCCAAAAGTTTAATCAAATCATATTGTGCATAATTCGTATCTTGAAATTCATCGACAAAAATGTATTTGAATTGATTTCGATATTGTTCAAGAATTGCCGGTCGTTCTTTTAAAATATGAATTGTTTCAATAATAAGATCGCCAAAATCAAAAGCATTTTTTTCTCGAAGAAGTTGCTGATATTTTTTATACGCATACGCAACTTCTTTCACTCGAAGACTTTCATCGAATTGTGCTTGTTCTTTTTCTGTCATCCCCTTTGTCTTCTTTTTTTGATATTCAACAGAATCTGTATCCAACTGCAATTTTTCTGCGTATGCAATATATTCTTCTGGTGTGATATCCTCATCTTTCAGACGTGAAAAATGAGAAATGAGTGCTTGAATAAATTTTGTTGGGTTTCCTTTTGGACGATAATAATTCAAATCAAATTCATCAATATGTTCTCGAAGCAATAAACGTTGTTCAATATCAGAAAGCAGTCGAAAATCGTTAGACAATCCAATATCCAATGCATGATCTTTAAGAATGTGCTCACCAAACGCATGAAATGTCGACACCCATAAATCAAAATATCCAGAAGGTAAAAGTGTTCCAATACGATCTTCCATTTCTCCTGCTGCTTTTTCGGTAAATGTCAATGCAAGAATTTCTTCTGGTTTTGCTAAGCCCTGCTGAATTAAATATGCAATACGTCGTGTAATAACGGTTGTTTTTCCTGTACCGGCTCCTGCAATAATAAGAAGTGGCCCTGTATTATGTATTACGGCTTCATGTTGTTCTGCATTTAATCCATCCAAAATACCCATGTATTTTTATTTGTCTAAAATTGTAGCACCATATCTTTGTTTAATTTGATTTACCAATTTTGCTGTATTTTTATGTAAAGCTTCATATTGTGGCGTATGCTCTAAACCTGTTTTTTGCATTATTTCTTCTGCTTTTAATTGGCACACCCACTGTCTCACTTCTAAAAATAATTGATCTCTGTCTATCATATGAAAACCACCTCTCGTTTTTTCTAAAATTTTCATAAAATTTTCATTTAAATACTCTTCCGGGCGTACGCTTACCCTCATATCTGTAAAAATTGTATATACATTATCTGCTATTTTTTGAAACCCAATTGATGCATAGGGGGTAGAAAGACGAGTTCTTGCTTCTGAAGCAAAACGTTGCACATCATCTGGTGTAATCAATCGTGTATTAGGTTCCAATACGAAGTTGGGTTTTATTCTTTCAAGATCAGCTGAATCAGCTAATGCAGATGGTGATTGTGAATCCGGAATGCTAAAATTCGTTAAAGGTGCGCGTTTTTTTGTGAGTGCATCTACCGTGTGCGCAACCACATCTTTTTGAAGTGGGCTGCGTGGTGCACCATCTAAATGTGGACGAGGTGCCTGCCATTCGTCTAATCCTACACGTGTTGTATGGGTTATTAACCATTTAAAAAATGGTACACTCTGAGCTTTTTGATCTGCCTTCCACGCACGTAAATCATTAAGCAATCGTTGTTTATCTTCAATAGACATTGTACCTTTTTTTACCTCAGCTAAGTATTCACGATATCGCTCTACCTCTGGGGAATGTGGGGGTATGCTTGCATGATCAATAAGATCAGCAATGATTTTATCAGCACGTTTCACCCATTCTACTGGGCTTAAACGTGCGCC
>DATDUS010000010.1:0-3803 GCA_035290285.1 Patescibacteria group bacterium | reverse complement strand
TCCCATCCATTCCTGGATACCCCCCAGAGTCCATACCGGGGTGCGTGGTCCAGGCAGTGGTGTTTACCGTTGCGTCCATTGGAGGGGAAGAGATTTTGAAACAAGGTCAGTTTGACGAACTGGCCGAAGCCATGGGAATGCGTGTGACACGGAAAGAGCATTTTTATGGAAATTATTAGCCAAAGAGGCGAGGGGGCGTGTGCATCGTGTCTGCACTGCCCTCTCTTTTTTATCTTTCCAATTGCACATGTAGCAGGTATAATATATTGTAAATACATATGTACTATTTTGATTATATTACTATTGCTCTTATATTTGTTGCGCTATTAAATTTTTTGCTTGGTATTTTATTATTATTTCAACTAAAAAAATCTTCTGCACGAGCATATAGTGTTGTCATTGTTGGGGTGTTGTTCTGGATTGTGTCTATGATCATATTTAGAGCTACACCTGCAGAGATCAGCATATATTGGTGTAAAATTTTGTATGTTGCCGCAACATTGACAGCTAGTACATTCTTGTATTTTACGTATGTTTTTATTAAAGACTGGAATTATAAAAAATTAATTTTTTTTATTCCACAGTTTATTCTCATTTTATTTACTCTTTTTTCGAATACTATTATTAAAAACGTTATCGTTGTCCCTGGACAAGAAAAAATAATAGTATTTGGTTCAGGATATGTTTTGTATGTACTATATATAACCAGTTATTTTTTATTAGGATTTTTTAACTTGATTCAAAAATATATTCATTCAAGTGGAATACAACGCATACAGGCAAAATATATTTTTTGGGGATATTTTCTTGCTGCAAATTTTGCGATGGTAACCAATTTATTTCTTCCCTGGTTTGGCTATTTTGCTTTCAATTGGTTAGGGCAAGTATTGAGCTTATTCATGGTTTCTTTTACCGTGTATAGCATTGTCAAACATCGTTTGTTTGATATTCACATTCGTACGCAAAAAATATTGAATACACTCATTCCGATTGGGGTTGCTATTACGCTGACAACAGCTATTGCCTATACTTTGTATTCTCATACAACGCTCAATCCGGCAATGATTGGAGTGACCCTTCTATTTACTTATACCGTATTATATAAAATACTCTCATACATTTTTTCTCAAACACCGATGAGTTATATTTTGTTTCGCAGTGTGTATCGGTATCAAAAAGCACTGCATCATTTGGCAGAAGAAGCATCTACCATTCTTGATATTGATGAACTGGCGCGTACTATTGTTACCACCATTACCGACGAAATGCGTATTTCCAAAGCAGCTATTTTCATTGCAAGTTCAAAAAACAATCAAGCATTTGAGGTGCTGCAATCTATTGAATACGAAGAAACGGATCTACAGTGGTTCTATCATCCATCACATCATTTTTTGCATGCGTTCACCCCAAAACAACAATCCTTTATTCTTGAGGATGTTGAATACGAGCTACAACAGGAAGATATGATGTATACGCGTAAAAAACATTTAGAAAGCATTCAACACTTGTTGCAAAAGTCGCACACTGCCTTTGTGTTAGGGTTACGCGTGCGTCAAACACTGATGGGATTTATTGTTTTTGGAGAACGATCCAGAAATGCAACGTATTCCATGGACGATATTGAGCTGTTAGAACGTATTTCGAGCGAACTTGCCATTGCACTTATGAATTCACGCCTGCATCAAGAAAAAACAAAACTGGCAACTCTATTACAAGATGAGGTGCAACACGCGGTAGAAGCATGGAAACAAAAATCAAAAGAAAATCAAGAACTTTCGGAAGTACGATCTCAATTTATTTCTGTGGCATCACATCAATTACGCACGCCGGTGAGCGTGGTACGAAACAGCTTGCAACTTATTTTAGAAGATTATCTCTGTGTAGAAGGAAACTGTGATTTTAATTTATCAAATGAAAAAGCAAAACACGTCATACTCTTATTAAACAACGCATTTCTTGCAAGTGAAAATTTACGCAATACGACCGAAAGTATTTTGGCTGCATCAGAATTAGTTGGTTCTGTTCCCAGCCTGCGCATTCAGCAAATTCCCACACTCTCGTTTTTTGAAATGCGTATTAAGCGTGCACAATTGCTTCTTGATGCCAAATCAGAAAACCATATTCATTTTGATGTAAGCATGCAACAAGAGATGCAAAAAAATATGGTCAGTGATGAGACCAGGTTAGGTATGGTACTGGATAATGTGCTGTGTAATGCAATATTATATACGATTAAAGGCCGCGTTTCCTGTGCTGTATCTATGGACAATGAACATATGGTAGTGTGTATCACTGATACAGGCATTGGCATTCCAAAAAAAGATCAGCATAAACTTTTTCAACGATTTATTCGTTTAGAAAATGCGCAGCGTGTTGTACCAGACGGGTCAGGTTTAGGGTTGTATCTTGCAAAAGCATATATTGAGCTGTTGCGTGGTTCGATTGTTATTGAAAGTGAAGAAGCAAAGGGAACCATTGTGACTATTCGTTTTCCATTAGAATATCGCTATATTGCAACAGAATAAACGAGTATATATTGATCGGCGTTTAATTTTTTTCAACACGTTTTTAGCATAGTTTTTGTATCCACACTTGTTTATTTGCAAATGCAACTAAGTTGCATTAATATATACCTGTGGGCTTACCTGCAGAAGCGTTCATTCAATTTACTGCAATAGCGTAAGCGTGCAAGTAAATTGAATGAAGCCTTGCCGAAGGTCGTGTTTCTGACTGAAATCGTATGAATTTATCATTATAAATGAGCAATATGAAAAAGCAATTTGCGTTATATAGTACTGTATTGGGAATGTGTATTATTTTAATTGGTGTTGGAGCATCGTGTACGAATCAAGAGGTACACACAACTAGTGAAAAATTAAATGTCGTGGCAAGTTTTTACCCACTGGCACATTTTGCTGAACAGGTTGGAGGGTCGTTTATATCTGTCAATACTATTACCCCCTTGGGTGTGGAACCGCATGATTTTGAGCCAACACCTCAAGACATTGCTTCAATCAATACTGCACAGGTATTTCTATTTCAAGGTGCGGGTTTAGACCCATGGGCAGAACAAATACAAAATGATGTAGCACACGCAGGAGTAGCAGTGGTAGAAATGACAGAAAAAGTTCCGCTTTTAACAGCAAGCGGTGAAGAACATGCACATGAAGGTGAAGAAGAGGACTTTGAACACGCAGCAGGAGAGTATGACCCACACACCTGGCTTGACCCACTTACTGCAGTGCAAGAAGTCGAAGCCATTCGCGATGCGCTAAAACAAGCTGATCCAGAGCATGCAGCAACCTATGACGCAAACGCACAAGCATATATTGTGCAATTACAACAATTGCATGACGCATATCAACAGGGGTTAGACCTGTGTCGTTTTCGAGAGATTATTGTTTCGCATAACGCATTTCAATATCTTGCAAAACAATATGCTATTACTACTATTCCTATTGCCGGCATTACTCCAGATCAAGAACCTTCTCCTCGGGCAATTGCAGAACTGAGTACTCTTGCCAAAGAAAAAGGCATAAAATATATTTTTTTTGAAACACTTGCAAGCCCAAAAATTGCAGAGACCATAGCAACAGAAATAAATGCGCAAACACTTGTGTTAAACCCTATTGAAGGGCTAACGCCAGAAGAAGTACAGAGCGGTAAAACATACATTTCTGTCATGCAAGATAATTTGCAGAATTTGCGTACGGCAATGGAGTGCAAGTAAACAATACAAATAAGCGAACGTATTCACGTACTTGATAGTGCACAATTTTTTTAGTTATCCACATCTTTTTTTT
>DATDUS010000009.1:0-3234 GCA_035290285.1 Patescibacteria group bacterium | reverse complement strand
GTTTCTTCTCGGAGCAAATGAACAGTATCTTATTACCATGCTTGCAAAACAACTGGCAACAATTTATAAAGTGAAAAAAACGAATGGCGAGGGGTTGACCCTTCATTCATTTGTATTAGAAAAAACGCGCACGCAAGCGCGCCATTTTACTGCTCAACACTTGCTCACAGTATATTGGAAACTTTTACAAATTGATCAAAAACTGAAAACAAGTACTGCCAACCCACGCGCACTTCTCGATACATTTATTATCGAAGCCTGTGCTGCATAAACAAAAAGCCCCTACGTTTAGGGGCTGTGCTGTTTTTGTAAAAAGGTTACTTTGCAGCTGTTGTTTTAAATGCCGTATTAAACTTTTTTTGTAATGCTGATTTTTGCCTGGATGCTCGATTTTTGTGAATCGTATGAGTCTTTGCTGATTTATCAAGTGCTTGTGTAGTTTTTTGAAGTAATTCGTGCGCTTCTGGTGCTTTTGTTTCAACGGCTTTCAAAAAATCTTTTGTCAATTCTTTGATGCGCTTCTTTTTGGCAGAATTCTGCGCTGTCTGTTTTTTTGTTTGACGAAGCGCTTTTTTTGCGGCTTTTGTTGTTGGCATTGCTATAATAATTAATCGTATTTTGGTGATTTCAGTGTGAGAGTACAAACACCATATCATGAATAAATATACTTGACAAGTTGTACAATACCTCTAGTATTGATTCGGGTGCGGCTCGCTAGGCATCAGGTGAGTCTCTCGTGGGTCGAAATGAGCCGCACCCCTTTTTTTATTTGTGTGGTTTTATATTTTTTAGGCAAAAACGCATCAATTCGATATGTCGTCCATGACCCGCGTGGCAAAGTAAACTGCTGATCGTACCCCATACAAATAACATCTGGCCGAATATCTTTTAATACCTTCCAGCGATTAGACCAGTCTTCATATCCTAATCGTACCTCATTAACTGCACCACACTGTTGAACCTGCTTCATTCTGGCTTGTTCATCATCGTGCGGTTTTGTAAATTTATTTTTCTGTACATTGATATCGCGCGCAACAATAACCACTAATTTGTCACCATGCCGTTTCGCTTGCTGTAAAAAATATTCATGACCTTTGTGGAACAGATCAAACACTCCAAATACTAATACTGTTTTTTGGTTCTGTTTCATCTTTTTTGTTTTGTTCCTTTTCGCGCTTCTTGTAATGTACTTAATTGATCTCTGAGTTGTGCTGCTTTTTCAAATTCTAAATTTTCTGCCGCAAGTTGCATTTGGCTTTCCAGTTTTTTCAAAAGATGAAGATATTCTTCTTTATGCAACTGTGCTGCTGCCTTCAGAGCAATATTTTGTATGGGCGTCTCTTCTTTTTTTCCAGAAAGCCTATCATCTCGAATACGTTTTTGTATTGCGCTTGCCGTGATACCGTGTTTTTTATTGAATTCGAGTTGAATAATACGTCGACGATTTACTTCATCAATAGCGCGTTGCATAGAACCAGTAACAATATCGGCGTACATAATCACGGCGCCTTCTATATGACGCGCTGCACGACCCATTGTTTGAATGAGTGAGGTGTCTGAACGCAAAAACCCTTCTTTATCTGCATCCAGAATAGCCACAAGAGATACTTCTGGAAGATCCAATCCCTCTCGTAGTAAATTAATACCCACTAACACATTATACTTCCCCAAACGGAGATCGCGTAAAATTTCTAACCGTTCTAATGTGACAACACCGGAATGAATATACTGAACGGCAATTCCTTTTTCATTGATAAAATCTGCCAGTTCCTCAGCCATACGTTTTGTGAGTGTTGTCACAAGCACACGCTGACCTTTTGTAACACGCTTTTCAATTTCTGAAAGTAAATCTGGAACTTGATTGCGTGTAGGACGAATAGTAATGGTCGGCTCTGTGATACCGGTTGGGCGAATGAGTTGTTCGGCAATCGTCGTTGCGCGCTTTTTCTCGAACGGCCCCGGTGTTGCAGACACGTAAATGGTTTGACCAATTTTTTGTTCAAATTCTTCAAATTTTAATGGACGATTATCAAATGCGGATTGAAGGCGAAAACCATAATCAATGAGCGTTTGTTTTCGAGATCTATCTCCTGCATACATGCCGCCAATTTGTGGAATGGTTTGATGAGATTCGTCAATAATCAGAAGAAAATCTTTGGGGAAATAATCCAACAGTGTATAGGGCGGTTCACCAATTTTACGTCCGTCAAAATAACGCGAATAATTTTCAATACCACTTACAAACCCCACATGTTCAATCATTTCAAGGTCATACGTCACGCGCTGTTTTAAACGATGTGCTTCCAATTCTTTTCCCGCTTTCTGCAAATTTTGTACCTCGATCTCCAAATCATGACGAATGTGTTGTAATGCCTGTTCATAATGATCGGTTCGCGCTTGATACAAAGTTGCCGGGAAGATCACCACCTCATCAAGTGTATTTACAATCTCTCCGGTTAATACATTCACCTCTTCAATACGCTCCACTTCATCACCAAAAAAATCAAATCGTATGGCTGTATTCTCTGATGAAGTAGGAAACACTTCTACTATATCGCCGCGAACACGAAAATTGCCGCGAAAAAAATCAATATCATTGCGCTGAAAATTCATTTCGATAAGCTGTATCAGAAGTTTCCGACGTGCGAGTGCTTGTCCTTTTACAATATGAATACTTCCTTTTTTATATTCCACTGGTGACCCTAAGCCATAAATACAAGAAACAGATGCCACAATAATAACATCGTTGCGAGAAAGGAGCGATTGTGTTGCCGCGTGCCGCAAACGATCAATTTCTTCATTAATTTGTGTTTCTTTCTCAATATACGTATCGGTTTTTGGGGTATACGATTCCGGAAGATAATAATCATAATAGGAGACAAAATAACTGACAGCATTTTTTGGAAAGAATTCACGAAATTCCGAAGCAAGTTGGGCTGCGAGTGTTTTATTGTGAGAAATAACCAATGTTGGACGTTGCACTTCTGCAATAACATTGGCAATGGAGTATGTTTTGCCCGATCCAGTCACTCCAAGTAAAACCATATCTTTCTTTTTATGTTGTAGAGCATCAACAAGCGTATGTATTGCCTGTGGCTGATCGCCACTTGGTTTGAATGGTGCATGTAATGAAAATGTCATATCTATACACTACAAGGAAATATCACCAACATCAACTCCGAGCAATTTTTATAGTAAAAAACAAAAAATATGGACAAATTATCGTTGTGATCT
>DATDUS010000008.1:0-2554 GCA_035290285.1 Patescibacteria group bacterium | reverse complement strand
CGCTGTTATGGTTCAAGGAGTGGATACTGTGTTTCAAACAGATATATTTATTCCTATTATTCAAAAAATTGAAGAAATAAGTGGAAAAAAATATCAAGAACATCAGCGCTCATTTCACATTATTGCAGATCATATTCGTACAGCCACATTTATTATTGGTGATCAAAATGGAGTAGTACCATCAAATATTGATCAAGGATATATTGTGCGCAGGCTTATTCGACGCGCAGTGCGAGAGTTAAAACGGCTTGGTGTAAATACTGCTTCCATAGCCACTATTGCATTCACAGTAATTGAACAGTATGCCCAAAGTTATCCTGAATTAACGCAATATAAAGTGCGTATTATTGATGCACTGCAAACAGAAGAACAGAAGTTTCATCAAACGCTTGACCATGGATTGCGTGAATTTGAAAAAATTTATGCTAAAAATTCACAATCAATTTCTGGACAAGATGCCTTTTTGCTTTTTTCTTCTTTTGGATTCCCATTAGAAATGACAAAAGAGCTTGCAGCTGAACATGGCACAACAGTAGATGAACAAGAGTTTACAAAAGAATTTGTACAGCATCAACAACTGTCACGAAAAGGTGCTGAGCAAAAATTTACCGGCGGACTTGCAGATCACTCTACAGCATCACGACAACTTCACACGGCAACGCACATGCTGCATAAAGCATTAAAAATGGTATTAGGAGAACAGGTTGAGCAAAAGGGATCAAATATTACCCCCGAACGTTTACGATTTGATTTTAATTTTGAAAGAAAATTGACTGATGAAGAAAAAAAACGTGTGGAAGATATTATCAATGCACATATTCAATCTGATGTACCAATTTCTTGTCAAGAAATGACTGTTTCTGAAGCGAAAAAAATAGGTGCCATAGGATTGTTTGAAGATGAATATGCGACAAAGGGAAATAAAATAAAAGTATATACAATAGGGGAAGGTGATCATACGTTTTCTCGAGAAATTTGTGGCGGTCCTCACGCAGAACACACCGGTGAATTGGGAAGCTTTAAAATTACCTCAGAAAAATCCGCCTCTGCTGGTATTCGTCGCATAAAGGCCGTCATTAGCCCCAAAAAAGTGTAAGAAGTGAAGCATAGTTTTCCACAAGGGCAAAGGAATACTTGACAGAGTATTAAGTCATAGTATAATCAACTGTGCAATTGAAAATTGACGCACTACACGAACTCGTCATGAACATGCTGCAGAAGAATTAGGTAGAGGTTCGTTAACTCTCATCAATAAGATGGTGAGAAGTTTATTTTTTGTGCCAATTTCAAGCATAAACAGACACAATGCAAACACCATCAGAAGAAAAACGCATTCAATCAAGAACAAACAAAAAAGGATTTATCGAAGTTCGTGGAGTTGTAGAAGAACAGCTTCCATCAACGACGTTTAAAGTGCGTCTGGAGAATGATCATGAAATATTCGCGCACCTTTCTGGAAAAATGAGAATGTATAAAATTCGTGTGCTTCCTGGCGATGAAGTCATTATAGAAATGACACCTTATGATCTCACCAAGGGTCGAATTATCAGCAGATTATAAATTATGAAAGTAGGATCATCCGTAAAAAAAAGATGCAAATCATGTCGTATGACACGTCGCAAAGGTCGATTGTGGGTCATTTGTGAAAACCCTAAACATAAGCAAAGACAAGGATAATTTATTATTATGGCACGCATTGCAGGAGTTACATTACCAAAAGAAAAACGCATTGAAATTGCTCTGACCTATATTTTTGGTGTAGGTCTTACGTTGAGCAAAAAAATTCTCAAAAAAACTGGCCTTAATCCGAATACTCGAGTAAAAGATTTGGCTGAAAATGAAGTTCAAAAACTTCGTGAAGCAATTGATAAAAATGGTACTAAAATTGAAGGAGAACTCAAAAGAGAAATCATGTCAAACATTAAGCGACTCAAAGAAATTGGTTCCTACCGAGGCTCACGACATGCAAAACATTTACCAGTTCGAGGTCAACGCACAAAAACAAACACAAGAACTATTCGAGGCAATGTAAGAAAAACAGCAGGTTCTGGAAGAAAAACATCAGATCAAAAGACGTAAAATTATATGACAGAAGAGCAAAAAATAGCACAACCAAATACAACAGCTGAGACAGTCAATGTTGCAAAAAAAAAGGAAGAGAAAGTTCAAACAAAAGCTGAAGCTGAGAAAACACGTAAACAAAAAAAATCCAAAAAGCGACACGTGGTTAAAGGAAATGTATATATTGAATCGACTTACAACAACACTATTGTTTCTTTTACTGATCAGCAAGGTAATGTTTTGGTGCAATCTTCTGCTGGGCGTTGTGGTTTTAAAGGACCTAAAAAATCAACACCCTATGCTGCAGGCATCATTGTAAAAGATGCAGCAGAGCGTGTGCGAGAATTTGGATTAAAAGATGTTGCTGTATTAGTAAAGGGTATTGGTGTGGGACGAGAAGGAGCAATACGGGCTATTAATGCTCAAGGTTTTAATATGTTGAGTATCCGGGACATTACTCCTATGCCACACAATGGATGTCGACCAAAAAAAC
>DATDUS010000007.1:0-4937 GCA_035290285.1 Patescibacteria group bacterium | reverse complement strand
TATACTCATAAATAGTATAATTTAAAGTATACTATTTGTCAAATTACCACTGCCGGTATTCGGCTTCTGTAACATTATATTTTTTGCAATAACTGCGCATAAAAAAAGTTTATTTGACATTTTTGAGTTATCCACAACTTAAATGATTGACTCAACAATATTTTTATATATACTATGTGTTATATGAATTCTCTATTTTCAAAACTGGTCGCAATTATTATTAGCATTATTATCCTTCCACGTGGCACGGGTTCTTTGTGTAGAGAATAAGATTCATCAACACTCAACAAAACGAACCCTGCCACACGCAGGGTTTTTTTAAACACACGTGTTCAGATGTGTGGCACAGATGCAGTACATCAATGCCACACACCTGAGCGCATGGAGCGCCAGGAATTTAATCCCCCCCCGGATTCTTTTGGGGGGGGAGGAGGAAAAAATGGAAAAAGAAAAAGAAGAAAAAGAAGAAAAAGAAAAACCCCCCCCTTCCCAGTGGGAGGAGGAGTGGGCTTGGCTAGGCAGCTGCTGAAAAGCGGCTGTTCGGCCAAAGGGGTGGGTGGTACGCATGATCATGCAAGCCGCCTGCCCCTCTTTTTTTATCCTCATTTTTTCGTAAATATTCACCAAATAAAAAATCGGAGAATGCTGCAGCCAGATCGGCCGGCCGCAGACACTCTCCCTCCGAGCCCCTTCAGAAGTTGAACTCTTCGTCCAACCCCCAAAGGAGCCATTCCTGCTCTCTGTCAGGATTTACGTACATGGTCATCACCTCCTTTCGCCCCAGGTTGGGGCAAACATTAAAAAACCCCTCTTTCGAGAGGGGAATATGTTGAATACCTATATAAATTCAGCTCATTCCTTTCTCGAAAGAGAATCGTCAGTAAAGAAGAAGCTAAATTGAGAATAATTGTGTAAAGCGCTGTTTTGCATATTATGAATAGAATAAGGTAATGTACTAAAATTGTCAAAAAAATAGTTGTGGATAAACAAAAATACATACAAGCATCACTGCTTGACAAAATACTTTAGTGTAGTAAAGTAATTAAATGAATTGGAAAGCGACAGACATTCAAAAATTAGTACAATCATTTTTACTATTGCGCACACCAAATGAAATGCAACATTTTTTGCGTGATTTAATGACAGAAAAAGAAATTACGGAAATGGCAAAACGATTACAAGCCGCTGAAATGCTCACAGAAAAAACGCCCTATTCTATCATTGAAAAAGAAACTGGTTTAAGTTCCACCACTGTTGCACGTGTGGCTAAGTGGCTCAAAGGAAAAGAAGGCGGCTATAAAATTATCATCAAAAGATTACATCATCATAACTCTCCCCAATCAGGGAAAGGGTTGTCTTGATACAAAAATATTTTGCATAAAAATAACCCCTTCCTTGATTGGAAGGGGTTTTTATTTTTAGGTTTTTTTCAAAAAAAGGAATAAAAAATGGAAAACATTTCTTTTGTGCGTTTTGAAAATGTAACAGCCGCCCCCCTCCTGACAGAGAAGTTGGTTGAGACGTATCAGGCTGTCTTTGCGGGCAGCCCATGGTTTGAACAGTGGTCTCGTGAGCAGGTTTTAGAAGACCTACAGCACGAGATTACGCCGGTCAGCTCATGCTGGCTAGCCATGAAAAAGGAACAGGTAATCGGGTTTTGTTGGGGGCATCCGATCACGATTGCCGAGCTGGAAAAAAAGCTCGGAATCGGAACAGGCCTGCCGGGCGACGAGAGGGTCGCTTATCAGGCCGAATTGGGGGTGTTGGAAAATTTTCGTGGGCAAGGAATTGCTCGTGAACTTTTTCAAAGGCGGAGAATAGATTTTCTTCGCCAAGAATTGGTGCGCGGAGTGGTGCGGACCAAAGAGGGACCGCCGCCATCGGTAACATACACCTGGTACCTCCATGATGGATACCGGGTGGTTGCCCGATATCCGGACGGAACCGGGCGGGTCATTATGACTCGTCGACTATAAAAAACAGGGCTTGGTTGTCACTTTACCAAGCCCTTTCTTTTTGACCAAGCAAAAAAGCCTCTTCATTCATTTTGTTTCTGCTGTGAGCAAATAAAATGATGCTATTTGTTTTCGCGCGTATTTCCTTTTGTCCATCTTTTCCTATCAATTGACCCGATGCAATTTCTTCAAAATCAGCAAATGGTTGCGCTAAAGTAAAAAGATTTGTTTTTGTTATATACAAATCATACATACGAATTACTGTTTGTTTACGTACACGTAAATCGTTTGCCATATGTCCACGAGCCTTCAAAAAAGCAATAATGCTTTCTTCTGCTGTTTGTATTGCTTGCGGATTCCCCAAATACCCACATTCAACACATAGACCAATGTTACCAATACTGTTCATGTAATAATCTGTTCCACCGGGCTCTACTTTGTCAAAACCAGAGACAACACGACTGATAGGTAAATACTCAACTACACTGTGAGCATTTGCCTCACAAATAGCAAATGGAGTGCTATTTGGCACCATGCTGGCATGTATATCAAGAAGTGCGCTTGCTTTATGAAAATATGTTTTTAAAAATTGTGCACGTGCATATTCATCACTTACTTTTTCCTGTTCCAAAAGCATTGCATCGCTTTTGAACATTCTGTTTAAGTTTGCTTCTGTAAAGCGTTTATTTTTTTCTATTGCTTTCGGGTTCCCATACGCAAAAAATACACATCCTTTTTCTATCTGAAGTGTTGGAAGGATATTCTCCAATGCACGCACACCATTTTGTTCATTTCCATGCACCCCGACAAGAATGATGCTGATTGGGCCTTTTTGTTTACCTTTTTTTTGTATTACTTGTTCCCACATCATGCTACTTTAGTATACTAAAGTATTTGCGTCAAAAAAACTGTGGATAAATAAAATAGTATACTGAATTTTAAGAGTGTACTTCCAATTTTGTGCTTATAGTTTGGAGTTGTACGACCTCTGTTACAAATTTTTGCAATAGTGAGGCAGCAAAGGGAGTTTCGAAAATCTGTTGTTGATGCTGTTTGTAATCTGCTTCGTTGGTAAAATAGCTGCCGTGCGTATAGGCCATGCGCATGACCTGTGTCATGGATGGTTTATCGTATTCCGGATGAAACTGCATGGCGTATGCAGGAGCGCCAGCAATTTTAAATGCATGAAATTGGATGGTATCAGAACAAGCAAGTGGCACTGCGTTTTCGGGTAATTTGACAATATCATCCGTATGAAAACAGTTCGCGCGAAACGTGTATGGCAAATTTCCAAATAATGGATCACCTTCTGCTGTGGGAAGTACATGAATATCGCGCGTACCAATTTCACGCCTGTTTGGAGCATATTCTACTGTTCCACCCAATGCATACGCCATTACATGCGCTCCGTAACAAATTCCGAGAAGCAGAATGCGTTTTTGCACGCAGTGGCGCACAATCTCTGCCAGTGCATCCAAATGTGTATGTTCGTGTTGCGACACCCGATACGGCGAACCGGAAATAATGACACCATCAACTTGTTCAGTCAGTGCTACTGTCGGTTTTTGTGCAATCGCATCAAAGGCAATTAATTGAGCGGGCGGTAATTGTACCCCTTTTACAAAAAATTGATACTGCTTGTCTCGAAATTCCGGCACTGTAGATTGCAACAAGAGTATACGTGCGTTATTTTGCTGTATATAGTGCGCATCCATACACTTACTGTACTTGAATCAATTCAGGAGGAATGTCAGTAAATAACACGATGTTTCCATTGGCATCTGGCTCACCCTGTGTATTATACTGCTGGTACGGCATTGTTTCTTGAGTTGTTCTCCACCGCTCTAACCGTTGAGCACGGACAGCTTGAATGAGTTGTTGGTCTTGTGCTGTATGTGCAACTTTTGGATAGATGGCACCAACATTCATGCCACCTCCGCGCACATCCTCTGGCCGAGCACCGATAACATATCCAACCGTTAATGCACCGCTTGCGCCATTCATTTCGTGCATGGCAATTGCCGCTAAATTATTTGATGACTGCTTGAATTGCTCTTTGTTGTGTTCGCCCGATGTTTGAGGAAACAGCACTGCTAAATTTTCCAAGTAAAATTGCATAAACGATTGTGGGTTTGATGCACGTTGTTGATCAAACCTGCCAACACGACTATAGGCTAAACGTGTTGCGTGTTCTGAAATAGGTGCATGTTGTAATAAGTACCGAGCCGCTGAGACACGTTCGCCATTTGAATCCACTACGGTAAACCCTTTTCCTGTTTCCGGTTCATGATAGCCGGTAATAGAAAAACAGGTCACAATAGATGGATGTTTTGCCATTGTTGCGTTGCCTGCTCCTTCTTGGATACAGCGTGTTGCAACACTTCGATAGGTAGGAAATTGAGTAAAAAAATCACGCAACGTTGGAGAATTTGCGCCGACCGTATGCAATGCTGCCACAATTTCTTGTTGCATGCCTGTTTCTCGCTGCATGTTGCCGCGTAATAAATAGGTTGCATGAGGATTAAATTCAAGCACACGGCTTTCTGGATCTTCTGCATTTGTGCATAACCCAATTTTGTTCCATTCGGTATACATTTCTTGTATGCGCTTTTGTTCTTCTTGCGTCAGTTGCTCCATTGATTGCACGCATTCGGCGTGTGGTTGTGTAATAACGCGTTCTCGTTTGATTGATTCAGTTATTGCTGCTTTAAATTGAGGTTCCATAGTAAAAAAAGTGAGTTATTTTGCTCATAGTATAAACCAGCTCAAGCATATTCGTCCAGAAGCCCAGAAGATGAACCTGCTTTGCTGCTCGTAATATAAAAAAAGGCCCGGAAAGCGTGAGCGTGCAGATAGAGGTCTTGCCTCTTTTTCGATGCACCTGCTCACGCTTTCCCCGGGCTCTTGGGCTACTGCTTTTTTTGAGGGGTTTCCCCCTCTTTTGCAGCAGCAGCCCGCTGCGCCTGCCAACGACGCGCCTCC
>DATDUS010000006.1:0-7291 GCA_035290285.1 Patescibacteria group bacterium | reverse complement strand
GATCCTCCGGAATCGGCGTTTCGTTTTCAATTTCTGATATATAGTCACTTGTGAGATGAGAGGAGGGGGCGGTACAACTGATGATCCAAAACACGCTGGCTAGAAGGAATAGTTTCATTGCTTCTCCTTGACTTTCGGTTGAGGTAAGCGTATTCTATGGTACAGATAATTATAGAGTCAAACTCTCCCAAATAGGAGAGTAAAATATGAACTATTCACTTCTTGCTCAATTTGGATTTACAAAAAATGACATTGCTGTGTATCAAGCATTGGTCAGTTTAGGTACTGTTAAAACAGGAGCTATTGTTCAGCAGGCTCAGATTGCGAGTTCCAGAGCATATGCTTCTTTAGATAAATTAATTACACATGGGTTGGTGTCATTTCAGGTAAAAAATAACATTCGATATTATCGTGCAGAATTGCCAACGCGGCTTTTGGATGAAATGGAGGAGCAACGAAATACCATGAAAGAATTGATTAAACAGATTCAACAACAAGCAACAACCAAACAAAAACGGAATGAGGTGAATATGTATGAAGGGGTATATGGATTCAAAAAAGCGTTTGAACAACATGTTGATCAATGCCAAAAAGGAGAACAGTTATCTATAATCAGTTTTAGTCCACGTTTGTATGATTTAAAAAAATTGAGAAACTTTTTTCGTCATCTAGATTGTGATTTAGTAAAGAAAAAGTTGCAGGTACAATTTATTTTAGACAAAAAGCTTCAAAACAGTTTTGGAAAAGATAAAAAAGGAATTCAGAATTATTCTATCCGTTATATGCCTACAGGATATTTTAACCCGGCAGCAGTCAACATTTCTCAAAGAGAAGTTTTATTATCGGTATGGGGAGAACATCCTGTTGCTTTTAGTATTTCAAATGCAGTCGTTATTTCAAGCTTCAAACAGAATTTTCAATTTCTCTGGAATTTAGCAGCTAAATAAACTAAAACCCTATATAACGGAGTGTTTTAGTTTTTGTCATTATTTATACGCCAATTTTCCAGATTCCTTTTTCAAGAAAGGCCTCTATTGTTTGACGGTTAGCCTTATTAATTAAATTAGAGTGTGATAGTTTATTTTTTTTTGCATATTCAGCGAGCGTTATAATATGCAAACCTTCTAAATAGGCAAGTCTTTTATAATAACTATTGGTGAGCGCTTTCCCCACTATTTCTTCCATAATAGTAGTCGCACCTTTTTCATCAAATTCCTTAAACGCTTCATAATATTTTTTTCTGTCAATAAATTTTATGTTTATTGGAACAAACCCTTCTCGTATGAACAAGTAATTGTTTATCACACGTCCAATGCGACCATTGCCGTCACAAAATGGGTGGGTGTATTCAAAAGCTAGATGCAATTTCGCTATTCTTTTAATGATGTTTTCATGACTCATTGCATTATACTCAGCCAACATTTTTTCCAGACGACCGATCACTTCTTTGGGGTGAGGAGCAATATGGCTACCAACACGCACAAATTCATTATCATTCCTAAACCTTCCCGCAATATCATCACGAATATTTGAAATCAAAATGTTATGGAGTGATAAAATCACTTCAAGGCTCAGTTCTTGCTCCTTGGCTCTTTTGTTACTATACGATACGACTCGCGCGAGATTTTTTGCTTCAAAAAGTTCTCGCTCATTGATATATCTATCCAAATCTATTTGCAAAAGTATTTTTTCTGTTTCTTCAAGAGTCAGGGTGCTATTTTCGATAGCGTTTGAGTTGTATACCTGTTCAGCGACTTCTGCCTCGCTCAATAATTGTAGCAATGCCTGTTTGCCCACAGATGCAGTATAGTAGCGTTTTCTTAAGCTCGCGATTGTGTTAAAGACATGTAAAATCTTTGCCATAAATATAAAGCATAAAATAATGGGGGAATATAACTTTATTTTAGGTAATATTCACGTTTTTGTCAAATTAATCGTGAATAAGTATAAAAAAAGAAGTGGTTTTCACGATTATACGTGTGTCATTGATTTTTTTTAGATAGTGGTATATAATAAAGTTATCTATAAATTATATATGGTTTATAGATATATATGAAAAATACCATCTTATCAGAAAAAGACCATACATTGATAGAAAACACCCTTTTAAAACATGGGCGAATTGTGCGTATTGCTGATTTGATGCATGTTTTTACAACGGAATATTCAGCGGCTTCAGCACATAATCGCATCAATTTTTTAGCAAAAATAGGTTGGTTAAAACGTATCAAACAAGGGTTGTATCTTGTTATTGATAGTTTGACCGCGAGATCTCAAACAGATGTTTCACTTTTGGCTGTTGCGAATGCATTAGTTGAGGATTCATATGTAAGTTTAGCGCACGCATTGAATCACTATCAAATGTTTGATCAATATAGCACAACAATTGTGAGTATAAGCAAGAAAGAGAGTAAAAGATATATATTTGATAATCACACATTCAAATATGTCAAAGTAAAACAAGCGCTCTATTTTGGCTTTACAGAAAAGTTAGTTGATGGACAACAAGTTCGCATTGCTGAAGCAGAAAAAGCGTTGCTTGATTATTTATATTTAGATACTAGTTTTTCTAGTGCGAGTATAGTGTTTGAAAAATTTCGAGATCATCATCAATATCTTGATTTGAAAAAATTGCAAGAGTATACTCTTTTATGCGGAATAACTGTAATTCGTAAAGTTGGTTTTTTATTAGACCAGTTACAGTTGGATTCGACACTGTTACATGAACGTGTGAGGCAGAATCGTGGGGTCTCTCGATTCACAACTGATTCTCAATTATTTAATGCAAAATGGCGTTTATATTATGATGATCGAATTATTGGATAAATCAAAATTACGTTTGGTGAATAAAATTTTAAAATATCCTTTAGCGATCGCCGAGAAGGATTATTTTTTGGCGCTTGTATCAAAAATTATGTACGATTCACCATTACAAAATAAGCTGATTTTCAAGGGTGCTTAGACCTAGGATCCTTGGGATATTGACCCTTTTTGGTCTTGAGCCCTTGGGTTCTCGGCTGCTTCGTACGGCGGATGGCGACGGGCTCCAAAGACACATGTCTACGGAGCCCTTTTTCTTTTTCAATTACATATTTATCCCACACACTGTCATCACACACTCTGTCATTGACAGTGAAAGGTTTGTATGCTAAGCTTTCATTAATAATGAAAACCCTATGCGTATAGAAACACTTAAAGAAATCGTTGTTGAACAGCAGCAATCGATTCAAACGGCAAACATTGGTTTGGAGCGAGATGGGCTCGCGCAAGTCAAACGCTATTTTGTGTTACCTCAAGTGGTTATTATTGCTGGTATCCGTCGAGCTGGAAAATCGACGCTGCTTTCACAAATTATGAATGCACTTGGTAAGACCGGATACTACTTTAATTTTGAAGATGAACGGCTCATTGGTTTTACGACAGAAGATTTTAACCGTCTGTATGAAGTTTTTGTTGAATTGTATGGAGAGAAAAAAGTATTCTTTTTTGATGAAATACAAAATGTTGCTGGTTGGGAGCGGTTTGTTCGCCGCATGCACGATCGCGGATTTAAATTTTTTATTACTGGCTCAAATGCATCGTTACTGAGTAAAGAGTTGGGAACGAAACTCACGGGCCGGGAATTGACCTATACACTCTATCCATTTTCCTTCAGAGAATATCTTTCATTCCACGGACATGCATTCAACAAACAGGATGTATTTGAAACAAAAAAACGTGCATTACTCAAAAAATATTTTTTGGAATTTTTATCGCAAGGTGGAATGCCAGAATATGTGCAGTATCAGAATCCAGAATCGCTCAAAGAAGTATATAATAATATTCTATACCGTGATATTGTTGCGCGATATGGTATTACAGAAACAAAATCGTTACGAGAGTTGTCGTTATATTTATTGAGCAATATTGGAAAGCTATTTTCGTATAATGGACTAAAAAAAATGTTGGAATTAGGCAGTGTGAACACGGTAAAAAGCTATATTGAGTATTTAGAAAATAGTTTTTTATTTTTTACACTGAATCGGTATGATCCATCAATCAAAAAGCAACTGGCCGCGCAAAAGAAAGTCTATTGTATTGATACTGGTTTTGTGGATACGATGGCGTTTCGTTTTTCAGAAAATCAGGGTCGAATATTAGAGAACAGTGTATTCTTGGAATTGAAACGGCGTGATGGTGAGTTGTATTATTACACTACTGCTGATGGAGGTGAAGTTGATTTTTTGGTTCGCCAGGGCAATAGAATACGTGAAATGATTCAAGTTGCATGGCATGTTGATGATACAGAAACACGAGAGCGCGAAATCCACAATCTGCTAGTGGCAATGAATGAATTAAATTTTGATTCTGCAGTATTGTTGACCCATGAAACATCTGATACCATTCGTGTGGGTCATAAGCGTATACTCATTCAGCCAGTGTATCAATGGCTGTTAGAGAGATGATACGTTTTTGTGATTTAGGCTTTGCTTCATTCTGTATGAGATAGGGCGCAGTTCATGAAGCCATTTGTTCTTTTGATTTGTTTGAAGTTGAATGTTGATTTAGATGAAGTTGTTGAATTGGTTTTGGAAAAGGAAGTGCGTAAACCGATCAGTCCACAAAATATTTTGAGCAATTGGCAATTAGCGATGGCAGATAAACAGAACGAAATAGTAGCTATTCATTATTCGGAGCCACTCGAAGATGCCGCGATTACGCAACAACTGAATCGATTGCAATTTGAAGTGATAGAAAACAGATGATTGCTGGTAGAAATTGCTGGTAGAAAATTGACAAACGTTATTTTTTTTGTCTATTCTAAAAAAGAATAGGCAGTTTGACTATTATGACCAGCGCATCAGGCCTGAGTACTTCCCCATTCGTGGGAAAGGCCAGGCCGAGGTGACGTTTGACGTTGGCGAGTTCGACCACGACCCGACCAGCCAGGAGGTCCTGGACTGGCATAATGAGCCAGGCTATCGCGGCTGCGACCTGGCCGAGGGTAACACCTACCTGGACACCCACAAGGCCGAGTGCCAGCAATACCCCATTGTCGCTATCTGTGGCGACATAATAAAAATTGGCGGTGTTCGGCTCGTCGGCTGTGTCCTTGGGATATTGACCCTTCTGGGTCTTGAGCTCTTGGGTTCTCAACGCTCTGTACGGCGAATCGCAACTGGCTCCAAAGACACATGTCTGCGGAGCCTTTTTTTTCACTATTTAAGGGTCGAGATGATGTGTTTGCTAAACGGTGGGAGAAAGCAGATGGAACGCGTTCTGGATATTCCCCGGTGTGTTATTATCGTGATCCGCATGTCGGTTTTTTTGAAACCCTGTATAAAAAGCGGGAAAAGGTATATAAGCAATATTTTCAAAAACACTTCTGATATAACAAAGGTGAATTTTATATATCATCAATAATTTTGTGCCCTTCGATGCGATTCAAAATTTCAATGAATTTTTTCTTTCGCTCATGTGTGGTGCGCAGCGTACGGAGATAATCCTGCCAGATAGTATTCTTTTTTTGGTCATGTAATATTTTCCGTATTTTACGTAGATATTGCGCAGCATTTTCATACGATCGTGATTTCGCTCCTTCTAATTCTGCCTCTACAATTGATTGCCATATCTCTATTGTTCGATCAGGATATTCTTGTGCAATGGCTTCTGCTATAGTATTGTCTCGAGATGTTTCCCAATATGTGCCCCATCGTTCAGAACCCTTGTGTGTATTCTGTATATCATACCAATGCAGAATCTCGGCAGGATTTTTTTCTTGAATAGCAATATCAATAAGGACGGCAGTTATCGGAAAATTTGATTTTTCCCAATGTTGTTTTTTTTCTATTTTCACTTCACCCAATGGCCATTTCGGAAATGTTTTTGTGTCATCACTTTTTCTCTTCCACGGTACGATTCCGGTTTCCAAGTAGTACAATGCACCTATTCGTATTGCAGATTGCACCTTTGCTTTCTGAGCGGCCTGTTCTAATTCTTGAAATGCATGCGCACTGGGATTATTAAAAAATTGTTCTGCTTGCAGTTGTAAAATATGATGCCAATTTTTTTCACGAGCATCTACTTTCATCCGCAATTGCCGCAAACTACTGGCGATGCCTGGATGGCGTTCTTGTGTGTGGCTGATTCCGCGCTCAATCCATTCTTTTGCTTCACTATATCTCTTTTTTTCAATGAGGCGTTTGACCAACCGATCATAACTTCCCGTTTCTTCTGCTTCTCGCATGCACAACGGAATGATTTCCTCATCTCGGCCACTCTGTTCAAGTGCATATATCAACCATTCAGTGAGCCTATCTCGTTGATATCGACCGGAAAAATCGTCACGTCCGCGGGTTGACGGTAGTTTTCGAAGTTGCTTGACTAACGATTCAGCAACACGATTCCAAGCATCTGGTGGGAACGATGATTTACGAACAAATTCTTCAATGTCTTCCCATAAGTTGTAATCATCTTTCAATGCAATATCAATTCCCCAGAGCAGTTGTTCATGCGGCTGCAATGACGATTGTGCGAATGCTGGCAATACCACATTGAGGCAACTGGCAATTTCTTGTTCCAAATCACCTTCACTTTGTGACATCTCTATTTGCTGTATTCCTTTTTCAAATAATTCTTTTGCGATAGCAATAGCTTCATCAGCATGTCCTTTATGAATCAATTGTTCTAACGTTGCTTTTACGTTTGAATAATCTGAAGTATATAATTCATTATCCCAATGATTCTCCCACGCTGGTTCACTACTCAATACATCAATTTCTTTTCGTACACTCTTGACGATTGTTTCCACCGATCCTGTTTCCATGTTCACCCGATCAAGAAGATATTTCTTGAAACTTGAAACAGCATCCATACTCTCTTCAATAAGTGCAAGTAATTGATCCGTATTCTGCTGTTGTAAATAGGTTCGTATGGTATTGTCACTGTTGTTGTTTTTTGATG
This sequence comes from Patescibacteria group bacterium, assembly GCA_035290285.1. Classification (GTDB taxonomy): domain Bacteria; phylum Patescibacteriota; class Patescibacteriia; order UBA9570; family XYC2-FULL-38-9; genus DATDUS01. The sequence continues at coordinate 349 of DATDUS010000006.1, read as the reverse complement.
TGCGTATCTGAGTTGACTCACCTAGCCATGCTTCTATCTGCTGTGTTCTGGGATCATCGCTATTGATAAAGGGAATAGATTTATTCTTTTTGAGTGATTCTACATAGGTCAGAACAAGAGCAGCGCCATGCTTGCAATTATATCCATACGGGCATGTACAAATTGCACTGAGTTCTTTTTTATTTCTATGTACGGTGGTGATATATCGTTCTCCACCGTTCACCCATGCAACCAATCGACCGTCTTTCATTTGAACAATATCTTCAACCGCATGGTTACGGTAATATTTTTGTGCTCGAGAGAGAATACGTTCTCCAACCCATGCTTCAAGATCATTCCAAGTCAGCTG
>DATDUS010000005.1:0-5149 GCA_035290285.1 Patescibacteria group bacterium | reverse complement strand
TGTTGTATAGTTTCATAATTTGCAAAAATTTCTGCTCGCTTTTTTTCGTATTCTTCCGGAGAATATTCTTTATTAAAAATATGGTGTTTCTTGTTACGTAAATTCACAGAAAACAAACAATTTGTACAATTATTGCAATAGGAACAATAATCGCAATCCGTCAGATTTTTGGATTGAATACAAAAATTGCAATTATAACAATCATCAATATGATAACATTCGTAACAAAGTTGAGAATGATATGAATAATGAATATCACAACAATTTTTACAATTGAATGTCCAAAAAGAATAATATATATCTTCACTTCCGTTATATACGACTGATGACATGTAACAATTCTTTACTCCACGAGAATTACACGTATAATCAGCATTTTCATTGTCTCCACTTATCATGTGTGGATGTGGTACCTGTAGTGCAAGTTCGTTCCATTGCTCAAAGAAAGGCTTACTGAAATCAATCTCTCTTCCATAATCAAATGGACTCCAATCATCCTTCCAAAAGCATTCATTGCAATAAACTGGATATGGTTTATCTGCAGAATAAATACTAATAATTTCTCTTTTACATTTGTCACAATGACGTTTGTAAAAAAATCGCATATTCCGAAATGCAAAAAACGTTTGTAGATAACATTGATGACAAATCATGCTTTCAGGAATCTGAAACTGCTGATACATTTTTTGATCATCTTTTGTTATTTCGTATGCTTTTTTGCATTGCATGCATTGTTGCATGGGTATTTATATTACTTCTGCTTGATAACACTCTTTACAATACACAATTTCTGGACAGTTAGGGGCGTAAATTGATGCAATAGTTATAGAACAGGAAGAATCAACATGCGCATGGTGCTTACGATCACACATGCATTGGCGCTCATATAATTTTGGTTTGTAGCTTCGTTTGAGGCGCTGTGCAAATCGGCAATCTTGGCATTCAAGAGGAATAGGTAAATGATGCAACTCCAGAATTTCCAATTCCTTTTTTTGTATACGATAATTTTTATTACACCTCGTACAACGCAGAACCTGTTTTACAATTTCTTCTCCAATTTTATCAATTGTGTTCGGGATATGCTCTGGTTGTACTGTTTCCTTCCCAAATGTTCCACCCTGGTTCTCTTGCCAACGCCACCCCTTCTTTAATACTTCCTCCTTGTTCATCGGGAAAAAATCCTGGCTGAATGTGTCATTATATGCGTGCGGAGAATAGTGAATAGGAAAAAACTCACCCCACTCACCATGTTTTTTCATATCTTGTATAATTTGTTGCCGTAATTGACGGTACTCTTCTTCTGAATATTGTACATTCAAAATACAAAATTTCTTTTGTCGAAGTCCAACACACCCAAATAACTCATCAGAATTATTACAAATATAGGAATAAGCAGAAAATCCCACTTCTGAACACATATATAATCCACAGGAATGATGCATTTTTGGACCAACGGAACTTTGGTATACATATTCTGGATATACAATATACACTGACCGATAGATATCATGCGCGTAAATGGCACGATACAAATCGGCACCATTCTCAAGTTCAACAATATTAAAACCGTTGGTCACGTTTTTCGAATGAGCAATTTCATTCCCACTACACTCACTGCTCTGACGAATATTCGCTGCTTCGACTGGAAATTGTTGCGCAAATTGTTCAAATTGTTTTCGATATTTTTCAATTGCTTTTCTGTTCTGCAAGGCCGCCTGTAAGCGTTGTTGATACTCTTCTTGTGATAATGGCTTGTTATACCAATAAAATTTCTTATGCCGTAAATTGACGCACCCAAAACAACTTTGGCAATCCTGCAAATCGCGGCCAAAATAACAATCTGTACACTGTTCTGCTCGTGTCAGAAACGCACAATGATACGAATCTTTTGTGAAGACACAATCATACAATAATTCTGATTTACTTACTTGAAATGAATCTGCACAATCACGTGAAAAATCAATATTGCTGTTATACACCGACCCCTCAGAATCTAAATTAGAAAAACTTAAATATGAATCTTTACTGTTTCGAATATAATTTGCATATTCAGAATTCGTGCTCTCACCTACTTGCCATAAATTAAAATGTGGCACTTGCTGTACTAAATCAAACCATTGTTCAAAAAATGATCGCGAAGGATCATACTTTTTTCCATATTGCAATGCATCCCAATTATCCGAGTACCAGCAACGATGACAATAGACATGCACATACGATTCCGGCGCATACATAGCAAGAATTGAATCCCCACACAATTCACAGGTTCGTCGATAGAGGTGTCGTTCATTTCGGTATGCAAAATGCTGCTGTAAAAAATGGTCAAAGCAACATGTGGGTTCTGGTGCATCAAAATAATGCAATAACGGCTTCACCTGCTCTGGAACTATAAATGATGTTGAACAAATCCGGCACTGCGGCATAAGTATAATAAATTACATCTATACGCATAATTGCTATAATTGAGCTAACTCTAGTATAGCATGCCTGGCCTCATTTAGCACCACAAGCTACACTAACGGGGCTTCAAATGTTTGTTCAGCGGATTCTGCTGGAGGAGGAGGTGGTGGTGGCGGAGTTGCAGGAGCAGATGATGTACCAGAAGCAGGTTGAGCAGTGCTAGCTTTTGCACCAGCCGAACCACCTGTTTGAGATGTCGCACCAGTAATTTCCATCTCTACTTCCGCAATTGGTTTTGCATATTTTTTACGACTTGCTTCAATAGCGCGTTTTGCAATAGTGCTCTTAAAATTTGGTTCAGGAACATCCATAGTACATGCACTAAATGCCGGTGTCACCACTCCATCCATAGACATTTTTAAATACATTTCACGTACACCTAAATTCATAATGTCGTATGCTGTAAACCTCGGTGCAAATTCTTTTGAAATATATTGTGCATCGTTTGCACCTAAACGAAATGTAATCATCGAACCCACATTTCCAAAAACGGTATCACGAGTAGAATCAAGCAATTGTCCCAAATACTGATGCGAAATAGTCAAATTCAACCGATATTTACGTGCCTCAGACAAAATATTATCAAATGTTTTCGTTGCAAAATTTTGGAACTCATCAACATACAAATAAAAATCTTTACGCTCTTCCTGAGAAATAAGCGCACGAGCCATAATGTGTTGCTCAATTTTTGTAATAATAAGTGAACCTAACAGCGCTGAATTTTCTTCACCCAATTTTCCTTTGGATAATTCAACCAGTAAAATGCGCTCATTATTCATAATGTCATCAAAATCCACTTTATTTACCTGCTGAGCAACAATATTACGTACCATTTCATTCGACAAAAACTGCCCTAACTTATTTACTAACGGCACGATTGCTTCGTTATCAAATTTTTCAGACCAGCTCGAAAATTCATTTGCCCAGAATTTTTTCACTACATGATCTTGAATTTCTGCAATCACAGCTTGACGGTACGGACGATCTGTCAACATTTGCTGCATGCCCATAATGGTTGCTTTTTGATAATCCAACAACGCTAAAATAGTGAATCGAAATACATGCTCAATTTTTGGAGTCCAATCTGCTCCAAAAAACTTCTTAAAAATTTCAATCATCCCTTGCGCCACTTGTTGCTTTAAATCACGCGACACATTGGCAATGGGATTAAATGCAATCGGATATTTCCAATCTGAAGGGCTAAAATAGACCACGTCCTTTATGCGATTTTCCGGTATATAATAAAGCAATGATTGAATTAAGTCACCATGCGGATCAATAACGCATACACCTTTTCCAGCAGCAAAATCATTCATCACCAGTTTTTCTAACAATTTACTTTTTCCCACACCACTTTTGCCAACTACATATAAATGCCTCCGACGGTCTTCTCGTTTAATACCAAAATCAACAGTTTCTCCACGAAAATTTGTTTCTCCAAACAAAGAAAGCTCCTGAGATTTATAATGCTTCAGTGTCGGTAAGTTCATGGGAGGGTCTGCCCGACGTGAATACACCCAATTGACACCGCGAATTTTTGCATTCGGATCCGGAGAATGAAACAACACCGCTAGCTCTTCTGTATTACAAATACCACTTTGTGCTGGCGTGTGCGCAAAAAAAGCATCTACAAACGATTGCATATGTTGTGCCGGTTGCACACGTAAATATTTCTGTTCTGTTGCAAATGGCGTAAACATGTACTGAAACGTTGAAATTTCTCCATCAATTTGCTCAACAGATTTTGCACAACATAATAAACGAACCGTTGTATGAAATCGTGGTTTTTCTTTTTTACCTGCGCCCATTTCATCATCAACTACCCCATACATACTCCCCTCTTCTGCAATCATTGATTCATCAATTGGATCAAGCAGAATTTGATAAAAAGCTGCATCATGAGAAGGAATTTGTGTGATGCTGTTGAATAACACATTCAATGGATCATCCACACAAGAATCAAGCCCTCGTAAATGAACCGCTTCACTGCCAATTAACTGTACCTGAAATCCAATCACCTGTTCTGGCACAAATTCAATATTGCGATATTGTTGTAATTTTTGCACACTGCTATCCGGGAATAATGAAAATAGACTTGCGCTCACAGCATCTACTAACTGTTGTGGGCAAACGATATAAAAATTCATGACGCCCTGAATATGCACAATTTCAAATGAAATGCTTTCCTTTATTTTCTTTGTGCCAACAAAAATATGGAAAATATTATAAAACAGCAACTCAAATTGCCGCATGCGATCAAGACTGCCTCGCTGCGTATCTTCAAATGGAAATCGAATATGTAGAAATACCGGGTTAGTCATATGTTACGTACTCATTGTTACTGTCTTTTGAAGATAGTGCCGCTTTCTTTTTTGCAAACATTTGTTGTGGAAGTGTTGCAACTTGTTTTGGTTGTATGGTCGGTGTTGGTTGTTCTGTTTGCTGTTTTTGTGAAATATATTGTGAAGACATAAACCGTGCGACGGAATGTTGAGGTTTACGTTGGGCAGAAGCGGAAGAATGGAAAGATGATACAGCGCTATTCTGTGGTGGCTGTGTTTGCCGAAGTTGCTGCTCACGTTGTACAGACGACTCTTGCGAAGGTTGTGCTTGTTTCGTTGTTGTGACTTGCCTTGGCTGTGCCTGTACTTGTGGTTGCTGTGGTCGTGGTTGCGGTCGTTGTACTTGT
>DATDUS010000004.1:0-4336 GCA_035290285.1 Patescibacteria group bacterium | reverse complement strand
GCGTTGCTCGCGTTCTCCTAAAACTATACTCAAATTCAAGCTTCTGGTACTGTTGATTACAAATTATTTAAATTTTCGTTTTGTTTTAATATACCATTGAGTGATGTCAGAAAAACGATCGGAAGGAACGGTAATATATTGTTGATCGTTGATGCCATGAACTTTTTTGTGCACAGCATACGTGTATAAGGGGTTGTACAAGAAAGCGGCAGGTAATTCATTCGCTAGATTATTTTGAAAATGGAGATATTTTAGTCGACGGTCATCATTATTATTTGTTTTGCGAGCTTCGGTCAGTAAGTTATCCACTTCCTTGTCACGAAATATTGCAAGAGCTAATCCGGGGTATTCTTGTTGCGACGAGTGCCAAAATGCATATGGGTCGGGATCGCTACCAATAATTTCACCAAACAGTAATGCTTCATAATCACGTGTTTTGAGTACTTTCGTTTGAATCTCTTCAGTGCTGTACGTATTCACATTAAGCTGTATGCCAATAGTTTGCCAGTTTTTTTGTAACAGTGCAAGTGTTTCTGTATATTCTGGAAGGTCGGCAGTTGCCACATTTAATTCACATTTTATTCCGTCTTTTTCACGAGGAATAATATGATCCGGTGTATTTTCTTGTCCTTCTGGATATTTCCATCCTGCATCTTGCAACAATTGTTTGCTTTTTTCAATATCAAATTCGTGTTTATTCACTTCTGGATTATGGCCAACATATCCAGGAAGAATAGGAGTATAGATCGGTTCGCCCTCTCCACTTAATATATCGCGCACAATTGACTCTTTATCAATGGCCGTGGTAATTGCTTCTCGCACTGCTTTATCACGCAGGATTTGGCTTTTTTTCTGATTAAAAAATAGTGCAGTATATTGAGGAAGGTGCAGAGAGTGAAAAAGAATGGACGAGCGCTCTTTGTGAATTTTTGCCTTTACTTCTTTTGGAATAAAACTTAATCCTTCAATTTTTTTGTTTTCTAACGCATCAACCGCAGTTTGAATATCGCGATAAAATATAAAGTTCAATTCATTTATATAGGGTTTTTGATCATAATATTCATCATTGCGTATAAGACGAAATGATTTAATGTTTCCGGATTTATCCTTGGTGAGAGACGCAAATTTGAATGGTCCTGCGCCAATCGGTTGCAGGTTAGAGCCAGTAAAACGAATATTTTGTGCAGGAATAGCAAACCATATATGCTGAGGAAGAATTCCAAACGTAAGAGAAGAAAGGAACGGTGCAAAAGTTTCAGATAATTGAAGAGAGAATGAATAATCGTCAATTTTTTCTGCTGTCACTTCGGTCAACGATGAATGGAGTGGACTTTGCACAACCGGATCTTGAATTAAACCGATCGTATACAGTACGTCGTCAGCTGTTAATCGCTCTCCATCGTGCCATTTCACATCTGATCGAAGAAAAAAAGTATAGGTTAATTGATCTTCAGAAACAACATAGTTCGTGATCAGTTCCGGTTGCAGCTGTTGTTGATCATTGATCTTAAATAGTCCGGGGAATATAAGGGTGGCAATATCCGCGTCTACATCAGAAAGTGAGGAAAGTACTGGATTAATATATTGTGGTGCACCCACCATTCCTTCGGTATATGTGCCTCCGACAGCAGAAACGATTTCTGTGGATCGAAGATACCAGCGCGCTCCAAGTAAAAGAGTTGCAACAAGTATGGTAAGAATACAGAACAAGAAAAGAAAGCGTTCTGTTTTAGAAAATAGTTTTTGTAAATACATGAGTTGTGATTTGCTTGGTACGCGTGTATTCGCTTGTGTTTTGTATACTAAAACTTCAGCTGGTTGTTGTGCTTTGTTTATATTGTGTGAACCGTTGCGTTTTGCAGTACGCAAGCGCGTAAGAAATGATAATGAGTATTTCATTCTATTCCAGAAACATTCGTGAAATTGCTAATCCAATAAAGAGGGCTGAAAGAATTGTTGAGATATAAAAGATTGTTTTTTCTGCACCGCGACGCGTAGAAACAACAGTGTCGCTACCACCAAATGCACTTCCTAGTCCATCCCCTCGTGTTTGTATCAAAATGCTGCAAACGAGCAAGACTGCAATAACAATTTGGGCGATGTTGAAAAATGATTTCATAAACAGATACTCTTTAAATAAGTATGATACATATCAGGAATCATCACTTACCCTAACATGAGGGTGTGTTTTTGTCAACCATTTGGATTATTTTTTTTCTATTTTTGGTACTTTTTCCTCTAAAATTGCAGGTTCGACAATAATAATTTCGCGCCCAACCGTTGATTGTGGCCTTCGATACAGCAGAGGTTTTTTTTGGAGTATGACATGGGCTGATTGAGTCATCTTTTGAATATTTAAATGATATTCTTTTTTGATGGTGTGCCAAAAAGGCAAAGCCGCGACTATTCGACCATTCATGCGTAAGAGCGGAATAAGTTCCGTAAATACGTTTGTATACAATTCGTTCAGATGTTGAATAATAAATGGAATGCGTTGATCATTTGGTCGGGGCTCACCTAAATATCCTTCAAACACAATGCGGTCAATGGAATGCAGTGCAAGTTTGTGGTGATGAACGAGATGTTGCGCATCTTCTGTATACAGATGAATAGAAGGTAATCTAAGCCACGCGAGGTTTTGTTTTGTATCCTCCACTGCTTTACTGCTGATATCGCTTCCAATAACGTGTGTATAACCCAGCAGGAGCGCTTCTTGCAAAATAGTGCCTGATCCGCAAAACGGATCAAGAATGACACTTTCTTTTTTTGGTTGCGCAATATGAACCATCATACGCGCGACTTTTGGTGGAAGCATTCCAGAGTGATGATCTCGATTTGGGCGACCGTAATCACGTTTTGAAAATGCTTGAAATGGTTGTACTGCAAGCGTTTTGCCAAATTCTGTATTGTGGATTCCTTTGAGCAGAACAATATCTACTCCATTTTTTAATAAACGTTCTTTATGAACAATCACTGAAGAGAGGGTGAGTTCTTTTGAAGCAACAAATCGGCATGAAATGCTATTTTGCTTAAGCGATCGTTTAATAGCCAGACCAAGCAAATGCAGTTTTCGTAATTCAGCGTGTGGTTTCAGAGAAACACCGGGTAGCGTGTACAAAGAAAAACCAAAATGAAATTTAGTAGCAGTATGTATTTGTTCAAACAGCCAATCAATCAAGGTGTCTTCTGTATATTCGCTAATCAGTTTTGCAATTTTGATAGTGCCGCCCAGATGATTCATGAGTGTGGGTGCGTCTATCGGAGTGGTTGTTGAAACAAATGCAAGTGAACCGCTTTGTTCCAGGCGATATTCAGAGGCAAACGTTTGCTGCAAGAGTGCTTCTAACTCTGCAAAAGAAAGTTCCGGGTGAGAACCTAATATAAAAACATAGCGATGAGGGAGTTGATTCATAGAGCGTCATTATACTGTTTCGCACTCTTTGCGTACAGTACCTTTTCATAATGGAATTTTTTTCGTATCATAGGGGCATATGAAATACCGATCGTGTGCATATTCCTTGGTTGGGACCGCTGTGCTACTTGCGGCACTATTGAATATCCGGAACGATCGAGCGTATGCGGCAGAAGTCGAATATGCAGGAAAATATGATGCATGGGGGTGGTCTGGCATGCCTGCAAATCAAGGAGCAACAGATACTGGATCAACAGATGCGAATTATTCACCCATTGGTTTTATTAGTTTCAATTGCCATAGCAATAATGCGTGTAACAGTACAAACGGCAATCATCCGCTGGTGGATGTAGATACAAATACCGGAGCAGTAACCGGATGGGCATGGATTGGTACAACAGCAACTACAGGAGATGCTTCTATTGGATGGCTTAATTTTGCACCAGCCCCATTACCAGATAGTAGTCTATATGCCGATAATTCATGTTCGGCGGGTTCTCGATATCCTGCACCACCGTGCCACCCTGCACGGATTGAAAAAATTGGGACAAAAATGCATGTCACTGGTTGGGCACGGTTAGAAACACTTGCGGCATATGGAGATACGATTCTTGGTACAACCCAGAAAAATAATGATTGGGGTTGGGTATTACTCGGCGGCATAACAAGTGCTGCAACTCCTCAGGAGTTTGGACTGTTGTATCGTAATGGCACATTTGAAGGATGGATGTGGTCTGGAGGAGGATCTCTTCCCGATGGTTCGTTTAGCAATGCAGTTGGTTTGGGATGGGTTCACTTTATTCCAAGCGAATCAGCTCCATATATTTCTACTTCAGAAGGCGATGTGTATTCCGCAGGCGGTATTACGAATCCTACTAATCCCGCAGCTGTGACATCTCAATCCAATGCCACATTTCTTTTATT
>DATDUS010000003.1:0-3093 GCA_035290285.1 Patescibacteria group bacterium | reverse complement strand
CTTCTCGATGACTATAAATAGTAATACGGATAGTATTAAAAATAACAATCACTGAAATGATGATAAATATCACACTAACCCCTATGCCAATTTCATAGGATCGGCGGATGATTTGTGTAATTTTGGAAATGATTATTTGGTTATCAAAATAATCTGTTTGATCAACAAATTTTTGAAATTCTGAATTTTGAAATTCTGAAATAATTTTTGGATACTGATCAATAGTCTCAGCACGCACCACGATGCTTGCTGGCAATATATTCCCAACTTCTTCAACCGAAGCAATAATTGCAGGCTCATCTTTATGCTCCTTTTTAAATTTTTTCAATGCCTCAGCCTTCGACACATAGACTACGCTTGATACTCCTGAAATACTTTTTACATATTCTTGCGTTTTTAAAATATTCGATTCTTGTACTGAAGGATAAAAATAAAAATCAATATCCACTTTATCTTGTACTGCATGAATAACTTCATTACCAATAACATTCAAACTGACCACTAATGTCATACTAATGAGTGTTAATGTCATAACGAAAACAGTAATGACAGAAAGCCATAAATTACGCCAAAAATTTTGCACAGAAAATCGAATTGTACGTATAAATCCAACAAACATTATAGTGTATATTTACCGCTTTTTCTATTAAGAGAAACAGTACCATTATCAATTGTAATGACTCTTTGACGAACACGATTCACAATTTCTGGATTATGCGTTACTAATACCACTGTTGTACCAAGTTTATTGATTTTAAGAAGTAACTCCACAATTTCATGTGCTGTAATATTATCCAAGTTGCCTGTTGGTTCATCTGCGACGACAATTTTCGGTCGATGAACGAGAGAACGCGCAATGACAACACGTTGTTGTTCTCCACCTGATAACTGATTAGGAAATTTATCTCCTTTTTCATTTAAACCAACAATTTTCAATACCTGTGGAACAATTTTTTGAATTTTTGATCGCTTGGTACCACATACTTCTAATGCAAATGATACATTTTCATGAACAGTTTTATTCTTGAGTAATTTAAAATCTTGAAATACTACCCCAATTTGTCGACGTAATACCGGAACTTCACTTCGTTTAATATGAGAAATATCCCAGCCACCAATAACAATACGGCCTTCGGTCGGGCATTCTTCTGCAATAATCATTCGAGCAATGGTTGTTTTTCCTGCGCCAGACTGCCCAACAATCGAAACAAACTCCCCTGGCTCAATAGCAAACGAAATGTTTGCAGCAGCAACTGTACCATCAGGATAAATTTTGGATACATTATCAAAATGAATCATACATAAAGTGAATTACAAGGGTTCAACAATAACATCCATAACTCCTTGTGAAAGATTTCCTAATGTTTCAAATGCAGAGCGAGGAAGATCAATAATGCGCCCGGGCACAAATGGCCCAGTAGAACCAACAACTGTTTCTATTTGTTTGCCATTTGCTGGATTGATCACACGAACACGTGTACCCAGAGGTACGATATTCATTGCAGCAAATGATGCATGATACCAACTCGCAATGCCTGTATATTGTACCACATTTTCTTTTTTTTGTGGACGAGCCTGTGTTTTCTTCTTGTGAATAAGCGTCATCCGAGCGTACGGAGTCTTAAATAATGCGTATGCTGCTTTATCTTTTTTTTTCACCACAGTAGGAACTGACACCCATTTTTTTTGCGTGTCATCCCAAGCAACCACAGAAATGGTGCCTTTCAATTTTTGCCGCCAGGTTAACTTTATGAGTATCGGCTTTTGTACAGAAACCCCTTCTTTGTGCATCAGGCCATATTCCCAAATTGGACTTACGCGCTTTTTCTTTGTTGGAGTTGTTGCTGCTTGCTGTTTTGATAACCGTTTCAAAAATACATGAATACCATCCAGTGATGAAATACCGTCTTGAGCAATTTTTACTGAAACAGTATTTTTCTTATTGCTCAGCGTATACCCAGCCTGTACATTTTCTCTATTCAATACTGCTCGAATTGCTTGTACTGGATGAGAAACGGCGTTAACTTGTGGAGCAAAACTGAAAATAAGCGTATATAACACAAAAACTGCTCCGAGCAGTTTTTTTATTTGTTTTGAAGAAAAATGTATCATAGCGTCTTTTCACTCTGTTTTTTAAGAACCAAACACAGCAGAAGACAACATACAACATACTGAATAACTCATAATTTGTCAATACATAGCATCTATGATATAACAATATCGCTTAAAATTTCTGAGAAATTCTATATGTTTTATGGAAGGGAAAGTGCTATGAAATTGATTCCTGAACGCGTTGTTAAAACAGCGCTTGATTTTGGTTTAAAGAAAATTTTTGCATTTGAAGAAGGGAGCGAGCCACAGTTTAAATCTTTATCCATTCTTGAGCCTGGTAAAGAAGGCCGAGGATTATTGCATGTAACACGAAAACAAATTGGACGTATTATTGAATCGTCTGCAAATCTACCCAGTATGTTTACAACGTATGAACGTGCTATTGTAAAAACGATACAAGAACAGCACCTGGAAACGCAGATGATTGCACTCATCGATGATATTCTGCCCTATTTAAAATCGCCAGAAGAACAACCTCCTGTCGATCAATTAAAGTTGTTGCAAAAGGAAGATGTGGGTTATCTGCAAGCATGGGTAGAACGAAAGAAGAAAGTGGAGGAAGATCGAAAGGTGGAACTTCTTTCTCAATACAGTATTGTTCTTGAGCATTTGGCAAATACACTTCGCTCACAAATTTCCTGATTATCAACAATAAATTTGTTCTCAAGCTCACAATACAAATTCGTATTGTTGAGCTTTTGCTTCATTGACCAGACACAATCTCTTTTGTATACTGTGAATTACCAAAACAAAAAGTACAATGGGTGATGGCCTTTGGGAGTTCTCCATTTTGATGCAATAGCGTAAGCGTGCATTAAAATGGAGAACCCACACTGCAGCAGGCAACAAAACTAATAAACATGCCGATATAGCTCAACTGGCAGAGCAATCCCTTCGTAAGGGAGAGGTTAGAGGTTCGATTCCCCTTATCGGCTCCAAAAAATATTTATTTCCGAGTTTCCGCCAAAGGCGGATCAGCCT
>DATDUS010000002.1:0-2207 GCA_035290285.1 Patescibacteria group bacterium | reverse complement strand
CACGACGATCGTCTCTACCGCGACCACCATCACGGCGATCGCCACGCCCTTCATAGGCTGGCATTTCAATTTCTGCAACTTCTGGTGTTGCAGTCAGCATTTTCAATAATGCTGCAGCGATATCGATAGAAGTATACTCACCTTCTTTCATAAGTTTTTCAACTCGTCCGATGTGCGTATCGAGTTTTCCTTTTTGAAGAGTTTCTTTTATTTTTTCTGTATGTGCAACAAATTTAATCTCTTCAATATCATTTAATGAAGGGATAGGATGTGGCACAATGTGTGCTTGTGTATAACGTTGAATTTGGCGAAGCAAATAACTTTGTTTTCCTGAAGCAAAGGTAAATGCGCGGCCAGATTTTCCGGCACGACCAGTACGACCAATACGATGTACATAATATTCTTCATCTTGCGGAACGTCATAATTGAACACTACTTCTAAATCTTCAACATCAATGCCACGAGCAGCAACATCGGTTGCTACCAGCAGGTCAATTTTTTTATTCTTGAATGCTTTCATAACGCGATCACGTTCTGTTTGGCGCAAATCACCATGAATTGCTTGTGCAGAATATCCACGAGCTTTTAAATGTGTGACCACTTCATCCACTTGACGTTTTGTATTACAAAATACTACGCCAGATTTCACATTATACACATCAATTAATCGAGAAAGTACTTCCAGTTTCATGGATGGACGCACTTCAATACTAAACTGCTCAATTTTCAGTGCAGAAACTTTTTTATGCGCAACTTGAATATGTTTAGGATTGTTTTGATATTTTTTTGTAAGCGCAGCGATTGCTCTGGGCATTGTCGCAGAAAATAGTACAGTCTGTTTTTCTTTTGGTGTATAATTTAAAATTTCTTCAATGCTTTCTCTAAAGCCCATATTCAACATTTCATCCGCTTCATCAAGAACGATAATTCTCACATCGTTGAGTGTAATACTTTTACGCTCAATATGATCCATCATACGACCCGGAGTTGCAATAATAATTTGCGGTCTCTGTCGTAATGATTGCATCTGCCGTTGAATTGGTTGGCCACCATAAATCGGCACCACAAAAATAGTGCGATGATACTTCAATAATTTTTGAAATTCTTCAGAAATTTGAATCGCCAGTTCACGTGTGGGACATAAAATAACTGCCTGAATTGTTTTTTGCGTTACATCAATTTTTTCAATAATAGGAATAGCAAACGCAGCTGTTTTTCCGGTACCTGTTTGTGCTTGGCCAATAATATCCTGACCGTCAAGTAACAGAGGGATGGTTTGTGTTTGAATAGGAGACGCTTCTTCAAAACCCATCTCAGAGATGGCTTTTTGAATTTCTTTTGAGAGAGGAAGCTCATTAAATGGAATGGTATGCATGAAATAAAAAACAAAAATTAAATATTATTAACTTACGGATGTTTGATTTGTTCCGTTAATTATATTATAAGATACCACATAACCACGAAACATGCAAGCTCTGCTGTTATTTTTTTCGTTTTTCTAAAATGATATCCCTTAACTCAGTAATACCAATCCCTTTTTTTGAAGAATACGGAACAATAGTATAATGCCCCAAAAAATCATGAATAATTTGCATTTTTTGCGTATATTGTGAGGGCTTTATTTTATCTACTTTATTTGCAACAATCACAATATTTTTGTGCTGTTCTTCCAATATACGTAACATTTCCGCATCAATTTTTGTTGGTCCGACTTCTGCATCAATGATAAAAATAATTTTTTCTTGGTGATATGTTGAAGTGACAAAATACCAATGAATCAATTCGCGTAATTGATTTCGTCCTTCTTTTGATATTTTTGCATATCCATACCCAGGAAGATCCACAAAATAAATCGATTTATTGATCAAAAAAACATTTATTTCTCTCGTACGTCCGGGTGTATTACTTGAGATGGCTAAATTTTTTTGTTTGGTCAACGAATTAATCACGCTCGATTTTCCCACATTCGAACGACCAATAAAAGCAATTTGTGGAGTGCCATCATTTAATATTTGATCCTCTCCTACAACTCCCTTAATAAATTTTGCAGATGTAATATTCATATGTTATTCGGCTGCGACAGATTGCTGTCTAAATAATAGATCAAACTGTTGTACCACAGAATCTACAGATAATGCACATTGATTAATTCCGCGGATATACAAACCGCTCAGTGTTTTTACACGTGACAATGCTACATATCCCAT
>DATDUS010000001.1:0-11092 GCA_035290285.1 Patescibacteria group bacterium | reverse complement strand
ATGCAACAAAAACACCTTCAGCACAAACAGCATAACAGGTCAACAACAATACATATCTTTCTTTTATGGAACGACAACCCAATCAACAATCATCAAAAAAAATTTCAAAAAGGATACTTCAATCAGAACACGCATTCGGGCTTGGCATTCTTACGGCAGTGGCACTCATTCTTGTTGTGAGCTTAACGATTGGAACAATGATATGGATGAAAAAAATACAAGCAGATACCGCAACCGAACGTTCGAAAGAAGTGACTACGCCAACGCCTTCAGATGGAGGACCGGCTCCTGTACAAAAAGTAACGCAAGTTGATACTCAATCTATTCGATATAAAAAAGGAAATGGTGATCTCACATTTATTGAATATATCAATCTTGAATCTTCATTTTCAAAACGATTTCATACAATTATCACAGCAGCACAACAAAAGTACGATGGACAAATTGTATTTGCAGTAAAACATTTTCCTTTAAATACTCTTTCTAAATCAAAACGAGAAGCTGGTGCAGCAGAGTGTGCAGGAAAACAAGAAAAATTTTTTGAATATATTGAAAAAATTTTTGCGATTACTCCCTCTGACAACAAATTGGAAGACGCTCAATTATTCACCATTGCTGATGAATTAGGGCTCAACAAAGAAACATTTACAAACTGTGTAAATAATGAAGAATATAATGAAATAGTCACTGCTGATGCATTAGAAGCCATGGGAAGCGGTGCCACCGGTACTCCGCACGGTGTGATGATAGAAAATAGTACAGGAAATATCATTAAAACATTTGAAGGAGCATTGACTGAAGAACAGTTTTCATCAGCACTTGATCAAATTCTTGATGAACGAAAATAATACGATATTGCATGTTTTCTGAAGTATTCATTATCAACAAACCGCTTGGGATCACATCACACGATGTTGTAAATCGAGTACGAAAAATAACGCACGAGCGACGCGTTGGACACGCAGGAACACTGGATCCATTAGCTTCAGGGGTACTGATTGTTCTCGTTGGAAGAAGTGCAACAAAACGCCAAAATGAATTCATGGGATTGCCGAAAGAATATGAAGCAGAAATCACTTTTGGATATGAAAGTGATACTGATGATGCAGAAGGTCCTATTCATCAATGTGTAACGAGTGAACAATTAAACCAATTAACAGTGCACAACATTCAACAAATTCTTCCAGAATTTATTGGCACGATTCAACAACGCCCTCCACGATATTCTGCGATTAAGGTTGGTGGATCTCCGTTATATAAAAAAGCACGACGTGGAGATACAACACTGAAACGCGAAGACATTGCAGTACGTAGCGTACAAATTGATCATATTGAAATTCTTGATTTTACTCCAGCAACAACAGACCACTCTCCCCGCTTACGTATAAACATTCAATGTCAAAAGGGGGTGTATATTCGTTCACTTGCATATGATATAGGAAAACGCCTTGGTGTTGGAGCATACCTTTCTGCACTCACGCGAACAAAAATTGGCTCTTATACTCTTGAAAACGCTCTTTCCCTTGATCAAATTCCAAAGAAGTGAAAAAATAAAAATAGTATGAAGATATATACAAAAACTGGAGATGCGGGAGAAACAAGTCTTCTGGGTGGAAAACGAGTTTCAAAAAATCATCTGCGTATTGAAGCGTGTGGAACGATTGATGAACTGAATGCGCAAATTGGTTTTGCACTTGCGCTCCTTGAACCAAAGGAGCACGCTTCCGATATCATCACCATGCTCATTACTGTACAACACACACTATTTACTATTGGCTCTCATGTCGCCCAACCATCTCAAAAAAAAATACTGCCCTCTACGCTCCCTTCCCTTCAATCAGATCTTACCAGTCAATTAGAACAAGCTATTGATTTTTTGGAAGAGCAACTGCCACAACTGAGAGAGTTTATTTTGCCCGGAGGCTCATCTGCCGCTGCTGCTCTCCATATCTGTCGATCTATTTGTCGGCGAGCAGAACGATGTGTCATACAACTCAAACAAACAGAAAAAATTCCACACGGAATTCTTTCGTATCTCAATCGTCTTTCTGATTATTTATTCGTTGCGGCGAGAACCGTCAATCATCGCTATCAATATAAAGAATACACTTGGAATAAAGAAATATTTAGAACACATCTGGAATAAAGACATGTTGTAGCGGGTGACACATGGTTTTCGGGGAAGCTCCGTTCAATTCAATGCAATAGCGTAAGCGTGCAGTGAATTGAATGGATGCTTCCGCAAATGGGGCGAGCCCGCTTCAACTCGATTATCGAATTGAAACGAACAGAACACGCAAACTTTAATAATTATACTCGTATGACGATACGACGCCGTTTTCCGAAAGAGAAAAAGCATTATTAATTTGCGAATATTGACCATCTACATTTTCGACACGAATGGAATAGCGCCCTGATCCCATTTTTTCAATGGGCATTTCTGCAACAATTTTTCCATTTGCTGAATCAACATATGTTTTTACTGCTTTGTGTGACCCTATATATGCGACTGCACCATAACGAAAATTTTTACCTCGAATTTCTACTGCAGGAAATGCTTTCCCATCAGCAAACCATTCTTTTGCCATAATGGATTGTGTTAAACCATGCACCACAGGAGCGGATTCTGTATATGGCGCTTCTCCACTGACATCGACTCCACGAATGATATCATTATACATCTCAGCAACAAGTAACGTTTTCTTTCCAAGGGCAAGCATTCCTTTTGGATTATCTAATCGTGTTGTTGTGCGTGAGCCATGAGCATAGCCACGAGTAGAGCCAGTCACTAACTTCGTCACACCAACCTTTCGATCTAAC
This sequence comes from Patescibacteria group bacterium, assembly GCA_035290285.1. GTDB lineage: Bacteria > Patescibacteriota > Patescibacteriia > UBA9570 > XYC2-FULL-38-9 > DATDUS01. The sequence goes on along the minus strand of DATDUS010000001.1, from coordinate 8,272 downwards.
AAACGAATTTTTTGACTCCCTGACTCAGAAACATATAACCGTCCATTGGCTCCTCGCGTAATCCATTCAGGATACGAAAACATCGCATTTACAAATTTTCCATCTAAATTACCGGCAACTCCTTTTCCTGCCAATGTTGTCACTTCACGTGTTCTAACATTGATTTTTCGAATCACATGATTATCTCGATCAACAACATATAAATATTTTCCTGACTTGCTCCGCGTAATACCAATCGGGCTATGAAATGATGCCGCTGTCCCTACCCCATTCTGATATCCTGCTTGACCGCTACCTGCAAGCGTTGTTACCTTCCCCTTATTTTTTCCGCGTACATACACTTTTCGTATAAGATTATTTCCTGTATCAGTGATAAATAAGTATTTTCCGTTTTTAGAAAGCACCGAACCCATTGGACGATTAAAATACGCGCATCCAGAAACACCGGTATCAAATTCATTCGGACACGATTTTCCATCATCAAAACCATTAGCTTGTGAACCATTTGCATTGGTTATGCCTGCTCCAGTAAGATATCCTGTTTTTTTTGTAGCAAGAACGACTTCACGAATGCGATTATTATTTCTATCAACAACAAATAATTTTTTGCCATTCTTCGAAAGAGCCATAGAGGTGACCGAAGAAAAACGAGTGTCTTCTGCGCTATGTGTTGCAGTATCACCTCCTTTATTAAAATTATAATAATCAACAACACTGCCCGCAATCAATTTTGAACGACGCACTTTTTGATTTCGTTTTACACGAGCTATACGACGGATGCGATTATTTTCTGAAAAATAAATCCATTTTTTATTTTTTGAGAGTACCATGTATTTTGGATTACCAACTAATACTGGTTTTCGCTCTTTCACATTAAAACGGTCTGCTCCAGCAAATTTACTATTCTCATCAGGGTCACTCACATTATATTTTTGAATAATACTAATACCGGTTGAGGCAACATACAAGTATCCTTTATCACTGGTGAGTCCACGTGGATAATTGACAGAAATCATTCCGGAATCAGAAGCAAACACAGAAACAAAACAACTATCTAAATCAATTTTACGAATAAAATCATTATACCCATTTCCATCACTCACATATAATGTATTCTCATCATATAAATGCACACCCCACACATTTCGAAACTTCGCCTTTGAACATTTGCCATCAACTAACCCATCTTCACCAGTACCAGCAAGTGTTGTTACTACTCCAGTTTGCAAATTCACTTGTTTAATTTGATACGTACCACTATTTGCAATATATGCAATTTTTCCATCAGTAGTGATATCCATTTTTTTTGGTTTATTGAGAGCAGAGGTGATCGTAGTCACTGTTCCACCATTAACCGATACTTTTTTTAACGCATTATTATCGGTATCTAAAAAGTAGAGTGTGTTTTTGTATGCGCGCACACCTTCTGGATTATTCAACCCTGACACAAGTGTTGTGACAACACCATTGGCAATTTTTTTAATTTTTCCATTGTCTGAATCAGCAACATACACTACACCACCTGCAACATCAACACCTTTGGGTAAAGAAAATTCTGCATCTTCTTTTCCTCCATCACGATCCCCATATGATGCATTACCAGCAAGAGTCGTTACTTGACCATTTGCTTTAATGCGACGAATCACATGATTATACGTATCAGCAAGCACAAACCCTCCTTCATCGTTGATATCAATATCCTCAGGAAAATCAAAAAATGCTTGTGTTGCCGGTTTATCGTCGCCATAATATGGTCGGCTCACATATGTCCAGGTATCTCCAAATGCTCCACGGCTCACGAATGGCACACAGAAAGCTATGAATAAAATGACAAAGAAAAAAACGAATTGTTTTTGTTTCATAGAAAAAATTAATAGTGTATGTTTACACTATCAAAAAATGCCAATAAGGACAATGTATGCTAAATATTTTTTTCTTCTGTTCTGTCCGGCTGAATATGTAAATAATTGACAAGATATTGTGCCAGTTTACTAAATACAGGACCGGCTGAAACATCTGCCCACGGAGTTTCCGGCTCATCAATATTGACTGCCGCAACAATTTTTGGATCTGAAACAGAAATAAACCCAACAAATGTATCTTTATGTCGTACATCATCATATCCTCTTCCGTCTTCTTTTGGAATTTGTGCTGTGCCTGTTTTTCCTCCCACAAGATACCCTGGAACCGCCGCACGAGTCGCATGCCCGTCATCAACAACACGCACTAACATGGCACTCAGTATATGAGCAGTTTCTGCAGTAATTGGTTGGCTCAATATTTCCGGTTCAGTAACTGTTTGATATCCATTTGGTTTCATAATGCGATCTACAATATACGGTCGCATAATCACCCCATCATTTGCAAAAGCAGAGTATGCTTGAACTAATTGTAACAGGGTTGTCGTAATGCCTTGACCATAGGACGATGTTGCGGCATATGCCGGAAAACGCCCTTCATCATATATTGGTAAAATATTTCCTGCGCTTTCTCCATTCAAAGTGAGTCCTGTTTTTTGACCAAAACCAAACGCCTGCATATATTCATACCATTTTTTCATTCCAATTTGCTCCACCGTATAAATAGCACCAGTATTTAAAGATAATTCCAATACTGTAGTCATATCCACCACTCCATGTGCTTTTCTGTCTGAATTATGTACTGAATGATTACCCAGCAAAGCAACACCCGTATCAGTATAGGTAGAATACGGTGTCACTTTCTTTTCATTAATTGCCGCTGCCATAGCAATTGGTTTCAATACTGAACCTGGTTCATACGCTGTTAATGCACGATTCGTAAATAGACCTAAATCTTTCACTTCAGAATAATTATTCGGATTGAATGCAGGCGCAGAACAGAGCGCAAGAATAGCGCCGGTTTTCGGATCTAATACAATAAGAGAGCCTCTTTTACCTTTATTATTTTCCATGGCTTCTGCAAGCATGGAACACGCTGCATATTGAATATTTTTATCAATTGTCAGAATAATTTTTTCCCCATCTTGTGCTGGAATCACCGACCGTTCTCCTACGGCAATAAAACGACCAAAGGCATCCAGCTCTTTACGCATAGATCCCGGTGTACCACGTAAAATTTCATCAAAATATCCTTCTGCTCCATACTGTCCTGTTTTTTTATCATCGACCATGCCAACAAATCCAGTAAGGGCGGATGTTATTTCTCCCTCCGGATAAAAACGAGATTCTTCCGGAGTCCAGTGAATACCAATAATTTTTTTTTCATCTACTAATGCTTGCAATGCTTCAATTTCTTGATCAGTGACATAATGTTTCAATGGCTCATAAAAATCATTCTTTTTTGATAAACGCTCTAGCACTATATCTGAATCCAAACTCAAAATTGGAGCAATAGCATCACTCATGCTTTTGATATCAAGATCAGGAAGTGCATTTTCAACCTGACGAGGATTTGCATATACGTGGTGTAAAGACCGATTTGTTGCTACCACTGCAAGACCAGATTCAGAAAATTGATCATGTGTATATATTTCTCCTCGTTTTGGAAGTAATGATTTTACAATATTGTGTTGATCACTTGCTAAATCAAGGTAAAACCCATGTTCTACCATTTGCACAATAAATAATCGAATACTCAATAATAACGCAGCAACAACAAACGCTCCCACAATAATATACTCTCGATCAATGCGATTGACTGCAACAGAAATAGATTGGTAAAAAGGGGTATGATGTCGAAAAGATGTGCTTGTACGATGACGTCGTGCCATACAAATCTATAATAAAATTATACCCAAAACTCTACGCTGTGAATCTGCATGTCATTCTTTCTATTCAATAAACGCCACACCTGTTTCACTCTGGATGTATTGAGCTCTGCCGGAAACCTCCATTTGCGCTGCTTGACTCACCTCTTTCAAATGATCTAACGATTGCAGTTCTGCCTGGGCTACTTGTAATGTTCTATATTGCTCTTCCAATGTTTGCGTTTGCCTTTCTAATTCTGTTAATTGTAACCCACTCGCTGCTGAACTATTCACTAACCATAAATAGACACATCCAAGAAGCATAATGAATGCAATAAATATGACGCGAATATGAATCGTATCAATATACGCACAAAACAAATCAAACCGTGATTTGGATTGGGTTGTCGTATTTTGAAATTGTTTTGCTATACAGAAACGTGTCATAGATCTATTTATCGTTTTTCAATAATTCGTAATTTAGCGCTGCGCGCTCGTGGATTTTGTGCAATCTCCTCTTCGGTTGCTGTAATGGGTTTTTTGGTAATACGTCGAATGGATGCGTGATGATTGCAACGACATTCCGGAATTTCAGGAGGACACAGACACTCAGTTGATTCGTTTTTAAAAAAACGCTTCACAATGCGATCTTCCAATGAGTGAAAAGAAATGACCGCAAAGCGACCACCCGGTGCAAGATGCTGCAGTGCATGTGGTAAAAATTGCGAAAGGTGCTCAAGCTCATGATTTACTGCAATACGAAGAGCTTGAAAAACACGTGTTGCCGGATGAATACGCATATGCAACGCACGTATTGGAACAGAACGCTCAATAACATCCACTAAATCCGCTGTTTCATGGAACGGCTGTTCTATTCTTCGTTCTACAATGGCGCGAGCAATTTTTTTGGCATGTGGCTCTTCACCGTACTCTTTGAAAATACGCACGAGCTGCTCTTCGGATGTTCCATTTAAAATATCTGCTGCGGTAGTGCCTCGGCTTTGATCAAATCGCATATCTAATGGACCGCTAAAACGAAAAGAAAAACCACGATAGGCAAGGTCAAGTTGAACTGAAGATAAACCAAGATCAAGCAGGATAGCATGAATAGGTTGAACTTTTTGTATACTATCTGCATGTTGTTCAACGTGCGCATACGAATCATGAATAGGAATAAACCGATTGGTAAACTCCTTTAAATTTTGCATCGCAAGAAGCAGGCTAGATTGATCTCGGTCAAAACCGATGAGCTTTCCATTTGGAGCGGTATGCTTTAATATTTCTCGAGCGTGCCCTCCTAAGCCTACTGTACCATCAATACAATTTTTGTTAGGCGAAAGATTCAAACCGCTCAGTACTTCATGTAAAAGAACAGGGGTATGAACAGGTTCACGATTATTCATCTTCATCTTCTTCGTATATGGATTCAAACATATTCCTCATTGTGGATTAAACGCCAAGCTCCCCTAATGCTTCGGCTATTTCATTACTGTCTTTCTCTGTTGCGGACTTATACTTCTTCCATGCCGATTCGTCCCAAATTTCTAAACGATCATACAGTCCGGCGATAACAACTTTTTTATTAACGCTGGAGTATTCACGCAGATATTCAGGAACAATAATTCGGCCTTGGCGATCAATCGTGACATCCATCGCGCCGGCAAGCATAAGGCGCGCGAATGCACGTGTTTTACTCTGTGAAATGGGTAATTTCATGAGTTTTGACGCCAATTCGTTCCACGACGTAGCCGTGTACAAAAAAAGGCAATGATCAAGACCTCTGGTCACCACTGCTCCCTTTTGAAGTTCATTACGAAATTTGACAGGTATTGCTAACCGTCCTTTTTCGTCGATCGTATGTTGGTACTCTCCAATGAACACAGGGTGGTGATTACTGGTTTTTTTGAGTTTTATTGTGCATTGATGAGTGGGTTATCCACTTTTGGGATGGTTTGTCCCCACTTTTATCCACAATCTACCTCTAATCACCATTATATACCACTTCAGTGGTTAACGCAACCACCCCATAACTCGACTAAAACCGCAACTTATCCACAAAAAACTGGAATAAAAAACTCTTTCTCAATTTCAAATACTGCCCCTTTCTAAAAATAGGACAATATCAATGAAAAATGCATAGTGGCGCAATTCTGGCTACTATTTTAATTGTTGTAAATATTTTCTTGGAATAGGAAGCGAAACAAAAAAGGTAGTGCCCTGCCCTAGTTTAGATTCAAACCACACTTGACCACGATGTTTTTGTATCATTTTCTTTACAATATACAGCCCCAATCCAGAACCAGTAGATACTTTTGCTTTTGCGTTACTGGCACGAAAAAACTTTGAAAATATTTTTGATTGCTCTTTTTTAGGAATGCCCATGCCCTGATCTTGAATGCTAAACAATAACCGTCCGTGTTTTACCCAAGTACGCATAAAAATGGTCGAACCTTCCGATGAATACTTGATTGCATTATCAACCAGATTTTGCAATGCCATGCGTAATTTTATTTTATCTATCATAATATGTGGCATTTTGGGGCACGATTTTTGAAAATCTAACTGAATATGCTTTTGTTCAGTATCACGCTTGCTCGTACGAATAATTTCTTCCACCACTGCTGAAAAATCTTCATTTTTAAACTCATACTGTGAATGCTCTCCTTCTACATCTGACACATCTAATAAATTATTAATAATATCAATGACTCGTTTATTTTGCTCATCTGCTTCTATCAGCAACTTTTTTTGTTCTTCAGAAATTTTTCCTGCATCACCATCAATCATTAATTGAAAAAACCATTTTAAACCAGCAAGTGGCGTTCGTAATTGATGGGCTGCCACAGAAATAAAATCAGATTTCACTTCATCCAATTCTCTTTCACGAGTAATATCTTTTACTACTTTTACCCAGCTGATAATTTTTCCATCTGTACCATACATAGGAATCGAATCAACTTGAATATAACTATTATCTTCTCCTTCTGGAATAAGTACCTCTTGCCCTAATCGTTTTGAAGATGGTTGATCAAGAATCGCAGTAATCAATTGATGAAATGGTTTTGGGAAATGATTCTTATCCAGAACAAGATGTTCTTGATCTTTATACAAACGCAGAATGGTCAGAGCAGGTGGATTAATAGAAAGAATACGATTTTGTGTATCCAACATAATAATGCCATCTTCCAATGAATTCAGAATAGAACGAACCTTGTCTCGCTCGACGAGAATTTCTACTTCTCGCTCATGCAGAATACGGTTCACAAATGCAGCAAGCAGCGCCAAGAGTAACATCATCAGCGCGATAGTCGTTACATTGAGGAGTGTTGCTTCAAAATTTTGAAAAATATTCGGATTGTGTAAATAGCGAGAATGGTGCGAAATAATTTCCACATACTCCATTACAACGAGTGCAATATACATCAAGATATTTACAAGAGAGAGAATAATCACTTCAATATCTGTAAATAAAATAGTAGCAGCGAGTAGTGGAAAAAAGTATACAATAAAATTGATACTTTCAACGCCGCCGGTATAATATACAATAGCGGTAATCATCGCTTGATCAATAAATACTTGAAGCAAACTTAGTATACGAATAGACCGCTCATTTATTTGTTGCGGTGGTCGTCGAATATATAAAGCAAACAGTGCATTGTATATAATAGGAAGACTTGCAAGAACAATAAGACGTGTAGGCGTTAAAGAGGTAACACCAACGCCGGCAATACGTTGTACAACACCTACAAGGGCAAGACCAAGAATGAGAAACCAACGACTCATGATGATACCTTTTAAAGAAAAAATACGTTTTATTTTTTGTTCCTCCGTTAATGACATAATGGTATGTATTACATCGTTGATAACGATGATGTAATTTACAGTGTGATATTTGGTTCTTTTGTATAATGCGGATCAATCAAAGGATAGGGATTTGATGACTGCGCGTGTTCTTTTGCTTGCTGATGCATGTTGTCCCATAGAGTAGATATCGCGGGGGGTGTTACGTATGATAGGGCTGGCACATGTAATGACCAACTCAAGGCATTGGCAATCACCGCACAGAGACGGGCAACAGTAAAACGTGAAGTACCAAAAATAACAGCAACACCCACAAGATTTTGTGGAGTACAAGAGTGACTCTGTAATAGCTGCATGCTTTCTTTCAATAATGATTGAGTATCTGTAGAAGTAAAGTGAATAGTGGTGCGTGCAAGAATCATCGTTTCATTGCATAATTCTATCTGAACTTGGTCAGAACCAATAGAAGTATCAAAAGAAAATATCACTTCCTGTTTCATACATATATTATACGAGAAATGTTGTCATAAAGGCAAATATTTCGTATAGTAAGCATAATGAAAAAGCATATGTATCAACACATTCCAAATACATTGAGTGTGCTTCGCATCGGTATTGCTTGCGGAATTTTTTTGCTATTTTTTCTCCCTCACTCATTAATAAGTGCACAAATATTGATAGTCACGGCATTATGTACAGATAAGCTGGATGGAACGTTGGCAAGATTATGGCATGTAGAATCTG